>CADDZP010000028.1 GCA_902812475.1 Actinomycetota bacterium
GACCTCGGCCTCGCCGGGCACGGCGGCGAGGCCCGCCCGCACAGACGCGGCGCGCGTCTCGCCGCCAGCGACGATGGCGTCGACACCGTGCTCGGCCTCACCCGCCCGGTCGGGCGGCACGACCAGAACGACGCCTTCGGCGACGCTTCGCGCTCGTTCCAGGGCCCAGTCGAGCACGCGCCGCTGACCCAGCTGCTCATACTGCTTGGGGGCGCCGAAGCGGGTCCCCGATCCGCCAGCGACGACCACGGCCCACACAGACATGCAGCCGTTGTCTACTCGGCCGGGGCCACCTCGCGGTCGGCGGGTCCGACGGGATCGAGGGACGCGAACAGCATGCGCCCGACTGACGTCTGCACGTTCGAGGTCACCCGCGGAGCAATCTCCTGCCCGACGAGCTGTGCTGCGCCGGCGACGACGACCATGGTGCCGTCGTCGAGGAAGCCGACGCCCTGGCCCGGTTCCCGACCGGAGCGGCTGACGGTGAAGCGCACGACCTCGCCGGGGACATGCACGGGCCGCAGCGACTCTGCCAGGCGGTTGAGGTTGAGCACGGTGACGCCCTGGAGTTCGGCGACCCGCTGCAGGTTGAAGTCGGTCGTCAACAGACCGACGTCGAGCCGGCGGGCGAGGGCGACGAGCTTGGCGTCGACCTCGTCGAACTCGGGGACCTCGTCGTCGAGGACGTGCAAGCTGACGCGTGGGTCGCCCTGGAGGTTGTCGAGGATCTCGAGGCCGCGCCGGCCCCGCCGCCGACTGGCGGGCTCCGCGGCGTCGGCGATGCCCTGCAACTCGTCGAGGACGAAGCGGGGCACGAGCAGGGCACCGCGCAGGAAGCCGGCGGCCGTGACGGCGCGCAGGCGGCCGTCGATTGCCGCGCTGCTGTCGACGACCAAGGCGTCGGGCGCGACGTTGCCGCCGTAGCGCGAGGCGCGCACCAGGGGGCGAGTCGACAGCCCGGCCATGGCCAGGAGCTCCTCGCTCTTGCGGGCGCCGATGCGGAACCCCTCGTACAGCCCGATCCACACGAGCAGCCCGAGGACGGGCCAGCCCGACAGTCCGGGCAGGAGCACGACCGCGGGGATGCCGAGAAGCAGGGACAGACCGCCGAGCAGGGCGGCCCCGAACCCCCCGCCGAGCAGCTGGGCGGGCGGGGTGCGCTCCACGCTCGCCTCCACCCGGCCCATGCCCCGCCGCAGCAGCCGGGCCACGACGCCGCCGATGACATACCCGGCGCACGCCCCGAGGGCGGCGCCCGCCACGATGGTGGCGCTGCCGTCAGGCGCGACCGACCGAGCGGCGCCGTAGCCGACGCCAGTGGCCAGGAGCACGATGAGCAGGCGGATGACCTCGACGAACATGGGCGCGCAAAATCCTCACGAGGAGTATCGGCACGCAGAGGGCCGCCCTGAACGCAGGCGACGACGCCGCTTACGGCAGCGCGTCGTCGAGCTTCTTCTCGGCCTCTTCCTCGGACACACCGATGGCGAAGGTGAGCTCGGACACCAAGATCTGACGGGCTTTGGTGAGCATGCGCTTCTCGCCCGCGGAAAGACCTTTGTCCTTGTCGCGAATCGACAGGTTCCGCACGACCTCCGCGACCTGGTAGATGTCGCCCGACTTCAACTTCTCGACATGGTTCTTGAAGCGCCGCGACCAGTTGGTGGGCATCCGGGCCTCCTTCTTGCGAAGGACGGCGAACACCTCCTCGACCTCCTCGTCGTTGATCACCTCACGGAGACCGACTTCCTCGGTGTTGTCGCACGGCACCATCAGCGTGAGATCGCCGTACGCCAGCTTCAGCACCAGGTATTCGCGGTTCTCGCCGAACACATTGCGCTTCTCCCGGCGCTCGATGATCGCTGCGCCGTGATGGGGATACACGACCTTGTCTCCGACGTCGAAGGACATACCTCTCCCAGGGATGTGACAACGGGGGTTCGATCCCAGAGTGCCAGGAATCGACGACTACGACAACTTCGTCGCGCAGGTTTCCACGGGTATCGTCGGCCGCGTGGTGGACCCGGCGTTGCTCGCCCCGACGCCTTTCTTCGCGGGACTCGACGGGGTGTCCATTGAGGCCGTCGCCCGCCTGTGCGAAGAGCGCGACCTGCGTCGGAACGATGTGCTGTTCCGCCAGGGCGAACAAGCAACCGAGCTCTTCATCGTCGAGCGCGGGCGAATCGCCATCTCCAACCGTTCCGACGACGGTCGGGAGTCGCTGCTCGCGCTCATGGAGTCGGGCGACCTGTTCGGCGAGATGGGCCTGTTCGACGGGATCCGCTCCGCCGACGCCCGCGCCCTCGAAGCATCGACGGTCGTGATCGTGCCCTACGCCCCGCTGCGGGACGCCCTCGACCGCCAGCCCAACGCCCTCTGGAGCGTCGTCGAGTTGTTGGCTCGCCGCATCCGTGCCGTCGACGAGGCGCTCGCCGACACCGTGTTTCTCGACGTGCCAGGACGCACGGCGAAGCGCCTGCTCGAGCTGGCAGGCGAGGGCGACCAGTTCCAGCTGCCGGTCACGCAGGAGGAGCTGGCGGCGATGGTGGGTGCGTCACGCGAGCGCGTCAACAAGGCCATTTCGCAGTTCGTGCGGCTTGGCTGGCTCGAACAGCACGACCGGGTGTATCGCATCCGCGATCGCGAGCAGCTGACGCGCCGAGCGCGTTGAGCCTTACGAGCGAAAGAAGTCGAGGGCCCGGCGCCAGGCGTCGGCAGCGTCGTCGGCCCGGTGCGTCGGCCGTTCCGGCGCGTGGGCGAATCCGTGCTCGGCTTCGGGATACAGCGCCGTCTCGACGTTGCCCAGCTTCCGCAGCCTCGTGATGTCTTCGGGCGGGGTGTACGAGTCCTTGCCGCCGAGAATGGCGAGGGTGCGGCACGCCTCCGGCTTCGCCAGCATGTCGAGTGGGTCCTTCCCGGGCACGCGCCACGGCTCCGGCGGCACGATCATCCCGTAGAACGCCACGGCGCGATGGAAGCGCCCTGTGCCGGCGGCACGGAACGTCTGCATGCCGCCCATGCAGAACCCGAGCACACCGACCCGGTCGCACTCGGTCGCGTCGGCCGCCGCCTGCAGGTCACCCAGGACGCGATCGAGGTCGAACGTGGCGTCCATCCGCTTCTCGAGGGGGAGGTCCTCCTGTCCCGGCCATGGCTCGATGGCGCATGTCGTGAACCCCTCCGACGCGAGCCGAGAGACATGGTCGTCGAACAACGGCCGCAGCCCCATGATGTCGGGGTGCATGGCGATACCGACGTCGTTGTTGTCGGCGCTGGCGATCTCCGCCGGTGTCCCCGAAGGAAGCGTGATCCGCACGCGGTCAGGAGTACCGGTCGAGGATGCTCGTCTCCGCCAAGCGAGACAAACCGTCCTTGATCGCCCGGGCCCGGGTGCTCCCGACGCCTTCGACATCGTCGAGGTCGTCGATGGTGGCCCGCATGATCTTCTGCAGATTCGCGAACCGCTGCACGATGCGCTCGATGACGGTGTCGGGCAGGCGAGGGATCTTCGACAGCAGGCGGTAGCCCCGTGGCTGCAGGCTCATGTCGAGCTCGGCGGCGTCAGCCGACAGGCGCAGCACGCTCATCACCGACTTGAGGTCGAGCAGGTCCTCGGTGCTCAGGTCGGCCAGCGTGCTCATGGCGTTGCTCAACTGCCACGTGTCGTCGGCCTGGCTGTAGTCCTTGATAACGAGACGGCGGTCGTCCTCCACGCCGCCCATCAGCTCTTCGAGCTGAAGGAGGACGAGGCGGCCGTCGGTGCCCAGCTCGACGATGTAGCCCTCGATCTCCTCGGCGATGCGCCGCACCATCTCGGCCCGCTGCAACACGGTGGCCACGTCGCGCACGGTGACGAGATCTTCGACCTCCAGGGCGCTGAGCGAACCCGACACCGTGTCGAGTCGGTTCTTGTAGCGCTCCAGCGTCTGGAGGGCCTGGTTGGCCCGGTTCAGCAGGCGCTGGATGGGCTCGAGGGGGTGCTTCAGGTCGCCGACGTAGACGGCGATCATCGACATGTCCTCGGACACGGAGATGACCGGCACGGGAATGCTCCGCGCCACCCGCTCCGCCGTGCGGTGCCGGGTGCCGGTCTCGGAGGTCGGCACGTGCGGGTTCGGCACCAGGTGCACGTTGGCCCGTGCGATGCGGCTGGCGTCGGACGCCAGGATGATGGCGCCGTCCATCTTGGCCAGCTCGGAGAGCCGCTGGGGCGTGAACTCTGCGTCCAGCAGGAAGCCGCCGCTGCAAATCGCGAGCACCTCGGGACCGTCGCCGACCACGATGAGCGCGCCCATGTTCGCTTGGAGGATCCGGTCGAGACCCTCCCGTAGCGGCCGGCCGGGCGCCACGCCCGCCAGCGCCTCGGTCATGGCGACACTTCGCCAGGGCGGCACGCCCGGATTCTAGTGGGCGCAGCCCCGCTTCAAGCCCGTGACATCGATGGCGTCGACCACCGAGTCGACCCCGAGCAACTCGAGGCCGTTGCCGTTGTCGGGCGTGGAAGCCGGCACGACAGCCCGCTTGAACCCGAGGCGGGCCGCCTCATGGAGTCGGCGGCCGATCTGAGGAACCTGTCTGACCTCGCCGGCCAGGCCGACCTCGCCGCACACGACGAGGTCGTCGGGCAACGCTTGTTTGCGGTCGGTCGACACTAGGGCGAGCGTGACGGCCAAGTCGATCGCTGGCTCACTGACACGCACGCCACCGACGGCGGACGCATAGACGTGGGCGCCGTAGAGGTTGACGCCCGCCCTGGCGTCGAGCACGGCGAGAATGACGGCCAGGCGCTTCGGGTCAAGGCCCTGCGCCGACCGCACGGGGCTCACCTTCACCTCGCCTTCGATCCGCGACACGAGCCCCTGCACCTCGACGAGCAGAGCGCGGGCGCCTTCGAGCACAGGCGTGACCACGCACCCGGGGACGCCACGCTGACGATCGCCGAGGAGAAGGGCGGCCGGATCAGCAACCGTCGTGAGCCCTGCCTCCCCCATCTCGAACAGGCCGATCTCGCCCGTCGCGCCGAAGCGGTGCTTCACGGCCCGCAGAAGGCGAAGGGCGTGGTGCCGGTCGCCGTCGAACGACAGCACGGTGTCGACGGCGTGCTCGAGTACGCGTGGGCCGGCGAGCGTGCCTTCCTTGGTGACGTGGCCGACCAGCACGGTTGCCATGCCGCGCTCTTTGGCCAGGCGAACCAGCCGGTGGGTGCACTCCGTGACCTGAGCGACCGACCCGGGGGCGCTGGGCAGGTCGACGTCGGCCAGGGTCTGGACGGAGTCGACGGCGAGGACATCGGGCTCGAGCTCCTGCACGTGGGCGACCACACCGTGGACGTCGGCGTCGGCGACCAGCCAGAGGTTGGGAACGATGGCGTGCAGTCGCTCGGCGCGAATGCGTACCTGCGCCGCTGACTCCTCGCCGCAGACCAACAGGCAGCGCGCTCCGGTGCTGGCGAGCAACGTCAGCGCCTGCAACAGCAAGGTCGACTTGCCGACCCCGGGCTCGCCGCCGAGCAGTGTCACCGACCCGGGCACCACCCCGCCGCCGAGGACGCGATCGAGTTCGTCGAGGCCGCTCGGACGGGCGGCGCCGGCCGCCACCGGCACGTCAGCGAGTTGCACGGGCCGGGTCGCCGGCTCGTGCGCTGTCCTCGTGGCGGTCGGCGCGAGTTCGACCAGCGTGTTCCAGTCGCCGCACGCGTGGCAGCGTCCCTCCCACCGCGGCGCCGTCGCCCCGCACTCCCGGCACCGGAACGCCGTCTTCGCCTTGGTCATGGGTGAAACCCTACGAACCGGGTGTGACAGGAACGCGGTTCCTCGACCGGCGCCACACGAGCAGGGCGGCGATGGCGAGGACGAGAGCGACGGCGCCGAAGATGATCGGGCGGAGGTTCCACGACGTGGAGCTCGCCGTCAGGTGCGCCTGCTCGCCTGCCTTGGGCCGCCACACGACGCCGCCGGTGACGCTGATCGGCGCGTTCGAGGAGATCTTCCCCGGTAGGTCGACGACGACCTCGGTGTGCACCGAGCGGTCGATGATCTGGTTGAGCTGCTGCTCGAGAACCTTGGGGTCGACGCCCGAGCCTGCGACCTGTTGCTGCAGCTGGGAGTCGGACAGGTTGCGGGCACCGACGCGGTCGACCGTGCCCGAGAACGACGTCTTCGAATGCAGGAAGCCGCTCTTGCGCGTCAGGCGGAAATTCTTGAACGGGCCATTGGGGCCGTTCAGCTCGGCGATGGCCTTGGCCGCGGCAGCTGTGTTGGCGAAACCCTTGGTGACGCGCACCCATGTGCGGCTGTCCCGCTCCTTGCGGGGGCCGACGACCGTCCAGCCGGCCTTCTTCAGATCGTCGACTCGAAGCTGCCGGCCCAGGTCGGGGATCTGGCGCAGGGCGTCGTCGTCGAGCCCCACGCCCGCGCGCACAGCCCCGCTGCCGTTCTGCTTGGCGTCGACGCCGACTGCGATGGTGACCTGACAGGCGCTGCACACGAGCAGCGCGAGAAGTGCGAGGGCGAGGAGCGCCCGGACGTTTGGGCGTGGGGCAGGGGCCCCCACGCTCCGAAGGAGGCCGGGGTTGGGGCCCCGGCCGGGGGGCCGAAGGCGCCGAAGGCGCCAGAAGTACAGGTAGGGCCGTGCTGATCGCAAGATCAGTACGGTCCTACGTCGTGCGGACAATCAGCAGGGAGCGGGAGATGTGGTGGCTCACCTTGTTGGGCACCGAGCCGAGGAAGAAGCGACTGGCACCGGTCATCCCCTTGTTGCCGACGACGAGCAGGTCGTAGTCGCCATCGTCAGCCACCTCGATGAGTGCAGTCGAGGCGTCGCGGTCGTCGATTCTCGTCTCGATGTGGACGCCTGTATCGGCATGCCGGGCGGCCTCGCGGTCGACGATCTGCTTGGCCTGCTCGCCGGTGCCGGCGGTGAGGATGGTCAGCCTCGCACCGGACGCCTCGGCCAGCTCGACGGCCCGGTCGACAGCCTTGGCCGCCGTGGTCGATCCGTCGGTACCAACCAGGATCCGCTTGTACATCGAGCGCAGACGCTAACGCGAGCGCCTGCGCTCGGCGCTTACTCGGTGGGGCCGGCTTCGGCCAGCTCGACGGGTGGGGGCTCGATGCCCTCGATGGAGCGGAAGACGACCTCGCCGTCCTCGGCGTCGACGATGATCGTGACCCCGGCCCGGAACTCCTTCCACAGGATCCGCTCGGAGAGCGGGTCCTCGACCAGGCGCTGGATGGCACGGCGCAGCGGGCGGGCGCCAAGCGTCGGGTCGTAGCCCTTGTCGGCCAGCAACTCCTTGGCCGCGTCGGTGAGCTCGAGCCCGAGGCCCTGGCTCTCCAGCTGGTCGCGCACCCGGCGGATCATCAGGTCGACGATCTGGGTGACCTCGGCCTTCGACAGCTCGTGGAAGACGATGGTGTCGTCGATGCGGTTGAGGAACTCGGGCCGGAAGTGCTGCTTGAGCGCCTCGTTGACCCGCTCCTTCATCTTCTCGTAGGTGACCGCCTCGTCGGCCTTGGCGAAGCCGATGGCCGCCTTGCGGAGGTCGGCGGTGCCGAGGTTCGACGTCATGATCAGCACCGTGTTCTTGAAGTCGACCTGGCGGCCCTGGGCGTCGGTGAGGCGCCCGTCCTCCAGGATCTGGAGCAGGGTGTTGAAGACGTCGGGGTGGGCCTTCTCGATCTCGTCGAAGAGCACGACCGAGAACGGCTTGCGGCGCACGGCCTCGGTGAGCTGGCCGCCTTCCTCGTAGCCGACGTAGCCCGGGGGCGAACCGACGAGTCGGGAGACGGTGTGCTTCTCCATGTACTCGGACATGTCGAGCTGGATGAGATGGTCCTCGTCGCCGAACAGGAACTCGGCGAGCGTCTTGGCCAACTCGGTCTTGCCGACACCCGAGGGGCCCAGGAAGATGAACGAGCCGCTGGGACGCTTCGGGTCCTTGAGACCGGCACGTGTGCGGCGAATGGCCTGGCTGACCGCCTTGATGGCGTCTTCCTGACCGACCTCCCGCTTGTGCAGCTCCTCCTCCATGCGGACGAGCTTGGCTGTCTCCTCTTCGGTGAGCTTGTAGACGGGGATGCCGGTCCACAGGGCGAGCACCTCGGCGATCGACTCCTCGTCGACCTCGTCGAACAGGTCGATGCCCTCGACCTTGAGCTCGTGCTCCTTGGTCTCCTTGCGCTGGATGAGCGCCCGCTCCTGGTCGCGCAGCTTGGCGGCGGCCTCGAACTTCTGGTTCTCGATCGCCTGCTCCTTCTGCTGGCGAACGCGACCCAGCTCGTCCTCGATCTCCTTGTAGTCGGGCGGCGTCGACATGCGCCGGATGCGCAGCCGCGAGCCCGCCTCGTCGATCAGGTCGATGGCCTTGTCCGGAAGGTGGCGGTCGGAGATGTAGCGGTCGGAGAGGTTGGCCGCTGCCACGATGGCTTGGTCGGTGATCGTGACGCGGTGGTGCGCCTCGTAGCGGTCTCGGATGCCCTTGAGGATGTCGATGGTGTGGGCGACGGTCGGCTCGTCGACCTTGATCGGCTGGAAGCGGCGCTCGAGGGCGGCGTCCTTCTCCAGGTGCTTGCGGTACTCGTCGAGCGTTGTGGCCCCGATGGTCTGCAGCTCGCCTCTGGCGAGCATCGGCTTGAGGATCGAGGCGGCGTCGATGGCGCCTTCGGCGGCGCCCGCACCGACGAGGGTGTGCAGCTCGTCGATGAACAGGATGATGTCGCCTCGGGTGCGGATCTCCTTCAGCACCTTCTTCAGGCGCTCCTCGAAGTCGCCGCGGTAACGCGAGCCGGCGACCAGAGCGCCGAGGTCGAGCGTGTAGAGCTGCTTGCCCTTGAGCGTCTCCGGCACGTCGTTGGCGACGATGCGCTGGGCGAGCCCCTCGACGATGGCGGTCTTGCCCACGCCGGGCTCGCCGATGAGCACCGGGTTGTTCTTGGTGCGGCGGGAGAGGACCTGCATCACCCGCTCGATCTCACGCTCGCGCCCGATGACGGGGTCGAGCTTCTTCTCGCGGGCGAGCTGGGTGAGATTGCGACCGAACTGGTCGAGGACGAGCGAGCCACTGGGAGCGGATTCACCAGCCGCCGCGCCCGCAGACGCGGCCTCCTTGCCGCCCGCGTACCCCGACAGCAGCTGGATGACCTGCTGACGCACGCGGCTCAGGTCGGCGCCCAGCTTCACGAGGACCTGGGCGGCGACGCCCTCACCCTCGCGGATCAGGCCGAGAAGGATGTGCTCGGTGCCGATGTAGTTGTGGCCGAGCTGCAGGGCCTCACGCAGGGACAGCTCGAGGACCTTCTTGGCGCGCGGGGTGAAGGGAATGTGTCCCGACGGCGAGGAGCCGCCCTGGCCGATGATCTCTTCCACCTGGTTGCGGACGGCCTCGAGAGAGATGCCCAACGACTCGAGGGCCTTGGCGGCGACGCCCTCGCCTTCATGGATGAGTCCGAGCAGGATGTGCTCGGTGCCGATGTAGTTGTGGTTGAGGAGTCGCGCCTCCTCCTGGGCCAGAACGACCACTCGGCGGGCACGATCGGTGAAGCGTTCGAACAAGAATCCGCCTCCCTGGACGGCGGGGTTGTGCCCCTTACTCTACCGGGGCGTGTCTACCTAGTAACAGGCCCCTCGCGCCCCGGATTCCCCCGGTCGATTCCGGTGAAATAGAGCGATCAGGCGACGAACGCGTATCGTCCGCGGATGGTCGGCTTGGCGTCCCTGCTCGACCTGCCGCCGCTGGCAGACGACCTGGTGCGCGTCGAGAGCGCCCTGCGCGGGTCCGTCGAGACGGCCGACGCCTTCCTCACCGAGGTGGCCGGGCACCTCATCGCCGCAGGTGGGAAGCGTCTGCGCCCGGCGCTCGCGCTGACAGCGGCATACGCCGTCGGGTCCGACGCCGCCACCCGTCCGGCGTCACAGGAAGCGGTCATGGGTGGCGTTTCGGTGGAGCTCGTGCACCTTGGCTCCCTGTATCACGACGACGTCATGGATGAGGCCCTGACCCGCCGCGGCGTCGAGAGTGTCAACGCCCGGTGGGGCAACCTGGTCGCCATCCTGGCCGGTGACTTCCTGTTGGCCCGGGCCTCGGAGATCGCCGCCAGCCTCGGCACCGAGGTGGCAGGGCTGCTCGCAGCGACCATCGCCGACCTGTGCGAGGGCCAAGTGCGCGAGCTCAGGAACATCTTCGATGTGAGCCGGACGGAGGCCGCCTATCTGGAAGCCATCCGGGGCAAGACCGCAGCGCTGATGTCGGCATCGTGCCGCATCGGCGCCCTGGTGGCCGGCCTGCCCCGCGACACGGTCGACGCCCTCACCTCCTACGGCCAGGCCCTGGGCATGGTGTTCCAGATCGTCGACGACGTGCTCGACGTCGTCTGCACCGACGAGCAGCTGGGCAAGCCGGCGGGCAACGACCTCGTGCAAGGCGTCTACACGCTGCCGGTCATCCGGGCGCTCGCTGGAGCACCCGACCTCAAGGGGCTCCTCGGCGCGCCGCTGGACGACCACGCCATGAACCGTGCCCGTGACGTCGTGCGCTCCAACGGCGCCATCAGCGCCGCACTCGGGGTTGCCTGCGACTACGCCGCCGAGGCCGAACGGGCGGTCGACGCCCTCGACCCGAACCCGGCCATCGATGCCCTCCGCGCACTGCCCCGAGCGCTCGTCGACGGCGTGCCCGTCTAGGACGGCGGTTCGGGCCTCAGCGTCGGGAAGAGGATGACGTCTTTGATGTTGTGGGCGTCGGCCAGGAGCATGACGTACCGGTCGATGCCGATGCCGAGGCCGCCGGTCGGGGGCAGGCCGTACTCCAACGCCCGCAGGTAGTCGTCGTCGACGACCATGGCCTCCTCGTCGCCCGCGGCCTTGAGCCGGGCCTGCTCCTCGAAGCGGGCCCGCTGTTCGTCGGGATCGGTCAGCTCGCTGAAGGCGTTGGCGAGCTCGCGGCCGGCGATGATGGCCTCGAAGCGCTCGACGTAGCCCGGCTTCGAACGGTGCTCCCTTGCGAGCGGTGAGACTTCCTGGGCGTAGTCGGTGACGAAGATGGGGCCCCAGAGCTCGCCTTCGGTCGTCTTCTCGTAGATCTCGAGGATGACCTTGCCGGGGCCCCACTCATCCTCGACGTGGACGTCGGCGTCCTTGGCGATCGTGCGCAGCTCCTCGACGGGCATGCTCAGGTCGACGTCGACGCCGGCGTGCTCTGCGACGAGCTCGGTCATCGGGGCCCGCCGCCAGGGCGGTGTGAGGTCGAGGTCCCGGCCGCCGTAGGTCAGCCTGGTCGTGCCGACCACCTGGTTGGCGACCCCGGACAGCAGCGACTCGGTCAGGCGCATCATGTCCTCGTAGTCCGCGTACGCCTGGTACAGCTCGAGCATCGTGAACTCCGGGTTCCAGCGGGGGCCGATGCCCTCGTTGCGGAACACCCGTCCGATCTCGAACACCTTCTCGAGCCCGCCCACGACGAGGCGCTTGAGGTGGAGCTCGATGGCGATGCGCAGGTACAGCTCCATGTCGAGGGCGTTGTGGTGGGTGATGAACGGCCGCGCCGTGGCGCCGCCGGGGATCGGCTGGAGGATCGGCGTCTCCACCTCCACAAATCCACGCTCATCGAGATCGCGACGCATCCCCGAGACGACCTGGCTGCGGATGGCGAACGTCCGACGCGCCTCCTCGGTGACCCACAGGTCGACGTAGCGCTGGCGGTAGCGGGTGTCGACGTCGGTGATGCCGTGCCACTTGTCGGGGAACGGACGGCGGGCGTGGGCGAGCAGCACCCAGTCACGGACCTTCACCGAGAGCTCGCCCTTCTTGGTCTTCATGACCTCGCCGGTGGCGCCGATCCAGTCACCTATGTCGAGACGGGTGAGCTCGTCGAACCGGTCGGTGACCTGAGCCGGGCAGAACAGCTGGACGCGTCCCGTCGAGTCCTGCAGTTGGCCAAATGCCAGCTTGCCCTGCACCCGCCGCAGCATCAGGCGCCCGGCAACCGTGACGGTCTCATCGGTCTCGGCGCCGGCATCGAGGGTTTCATCGAACCGGGCGTGGAGCTCGGCGGCCGTGGCGGTCGGCTCGAACCTGTAGGGAATCAACGGGCGCCCTTCGGGCGCCGCCGATTCCGGCGAAACTTTCTCATTGGAGCTGCGCTCCTCCGCTTCGCTTCGGTGCTCGCTCTCAGACGTCACTGGTTCTTCTCGAAGATGAGGCGGAGGCCGTGCAGCGTGAGCCACGGCTCGTGGTGCTCGATGCGCCGGCTCAGCCGTGAGAAGAGCCCGCCCAGGCCGCCGGTCGAGATGATCGTGCTCTCGCCCAGGTCCTCCTCGAAGCGCTCGCACAGCCCGTCGACCATGGCGGTCGTCCCGTTGACGACCCCGGACTGCACGGAGTCGCGGGTCGTCTTGCCGATGATGTGCCGCGGCTCGCCGAGCTCAACCCGTCGCACGGCGGCGGCCCGGACGAACAAGGCGTCGAGGCTGATCTGTACGCCCGGCATGATGGCCCCGCCCGCGTACTCACCCCTGTCGGTGATGGCGTCGAGGGTGGTCGCCGTGCCGAAGTCGACGACGATCGTCGGCCCTCCGTACAGGTCGTAGGCGGCCACCGCGTTGGCGATGCGGTCGGGACCCACTTCCTTGGGATCCTCGTACAGGATCGGCATGCCGGTCTTCACGCCCGGGCCCAGGATGACGGTCGGCACCTCGAGGTACCGGGCCGCCATCCGCTGCATCGTCGCCGTGAGACGGGGAACGGTGGACGACACGGCGAGACCGGTCACGTCGTCGAACGTGAGCCGATGCTGAGACAGGAACTGTGACAGCAGGAGCGCGTGCTCGTCGCCGGTGCGCTCGGCGTTCGTCCATATGCGCCAGTGGTCGAAGACGTCGGATTCCTCCGCGTCGTAGAGCCCGACCACGGTCTCCGTGTTGCCGACGTCGACGGCGAGCAGCACGCAGCTTCCTCAGACCTCGACGTCGGGCAGGTCGAGCCCGATGTCGATGATCGGCGCCGAATGGGTGATGGCGCCCACGGAGATGAGGTCGGGACCGGCGTCGGCGTATTCGCCGACGGTTTGGAGGGTGATGCCACCGGAGACCTCGACGAGGCAGCGGCCGTCGACCAGCTTCACGCACTGGGAGACCTCCGACGGCGTCATGTTGTCGAGGAGCACCAGGTCGGCGCCCGCGGTGACGGCTGTCTCGACCTGTTCGACGGTGTCGCACTCCACCTGCACGGCGCGCCCGGGCCAGCGCAGGTTGGCGCGGCGCACGGCCGCTTCGATGGAGAGACCGCCCAGGTGATTGTCCTTGACCAGGATGCCGTCGGAAAGCGAGCCCCGGTGGTTCACGCCGCCACCGGCGCGCACGGCCGCCTTCTCGAGGGCGCGCAGTCCCGGCGTCGTCTTGCGCGTGTCCCGGATGCGGGCCTGGCCTGCGGTGGCGCGCACGAACCGCCGAGTGATGCTGGCCACGCCCGACAGGTGGGAGAGAAAGTTGAGCGCGGTGCGCTCGCCGGACAGAAGCGACGGGAGCGGCCCCTCGACGGTGGCGATGTGCGTGTCGACCTCCAACTCCTCGCCGTCGTCGAGCGACCACGTCACGACCACGGCAGGATCGACCTGGGTGAACGTCTCGTTGGCGCACAGTCGGCCGGCCAGCACACCTTCCTCACGAGCGACGACCTCGGCCCGCACGAGGACGTCGACGGGAATCAGTGCCGCCGTGATGTCGCCCATCGGCAGGAGGTCCTCGGCCAAGGCGCGCGCCACGGCCTCACGGACGGCGCCCATCGGCGGGTGAAGATCATTCATCGTGCGCGGCCTTCGGCCGCTGCCCTCTGAACGAGGGGTGCTGCCACATTGGTTCGCTCGCTCTGCTCGCTCACAATGCGACCAGTCTGACCAAGAACTCCGGCGAGGTGTTGGGAAAGTCACGGCGGCTGTGCGCGCCGCGACTCTCCTCTCGCGCCCTGGCGGCATGGACGAGCGCCCAGCCGGCCTCGGCCAGATTGCGCACTTCGGGATGGGTGGCGGACGCGGCGACGCCGGCCACGGCGTCCGCTGTCGCGTCGAGCGACTCGGCGTCGCGCAGAACACCAGCGCCTGCGGTCATCGTTCGCTGGAGGTGATCACGCAGCTTTTCGGCGTCGCCGGCGCCCGTCGCCGGCGGCAACGGCGGCAGGGCGAGCGCTCGGCCGGGGATGTCGGAGTCGTGCCTCAGCCGCAGCTCTCGCGTGCGCTTCCCTCCGGCTCGCTCGGCCTCGACGACGGCGCGCATGGCGCCCGTCGGCTGGGCACCTTCGCGTCCGGCCTCGATGGCCTCCACGACGCGTGGGGCGAACACCATGCCCTCCAGCAACGAGTTCGACGCCAACCGGTTGGCGCCGTGCACACCCGTGCACGCCACCTCCCCGCACGCCCACAGCCCTCGAAGGGTCGTGGCACCGCACAGGTCGGTGACGACACCGCCGCTGAGGTAGTGGGCGGCCGGAGCGATCGGAAGCCAGTCACTCGCCGGGTCGAGGCCTATGGCGCGCACTTCGGCGGCGATGGTCGGGAAGCGCTCGTCGAAGGACTCGAGCCCGGTCGCGTCGAGCCACAGGTGATCGACCCCCTGCTCGAGCATGCGAGCCGTCATCGCCTTGGCAACGACGTCACGCGGCGCCAGCTCGTCGACGAAGCGCTGGCCCGTCGCGTCGCGCAGCAGGGCGCCGTGACCCCGCAACGCCTCTGACAGCAGCGGCCGCGGCATCTGCGGGTGGTGGAGGGCAGTGGGGTGGAACTGCATGAACTCGACGTCGGCGACGGCAACGCCCGCCCGCACCGCCATGGCGAGACCGTCGCCGGTCGACTGCCCCGGGTTCGTCGTCACCGAGAACAGCTGCCCGGCGCCGCCACTGGCCAGAAGGGTGTGCGCAGCCCGCACCTCCTGCCGGGCGCCGGACGGGTCCAGCGCCACGACGCCCCGGCAGCGGCCGCCCTCGACGATGAGGTCGAGAGCGAACCAGTGCTCGAGCACGGCGGCAGCAGTCAGCCGCACGGCGTCGACCAACGCTCGCTCGATCTCGGCACCCGTGGCCGCACCACCGGCGTGCACGACGCGCGCGTGGGAATGCCCTCCTTCGCGCGCCAGCTGGAGGGCGCCGTCGGGGTCGCGATCGAACATTGCGCCGAGGGCGATGAGCTCGTTCACCCGGCCGGGGCCTTCGTCGACGAGGACGCGAACGGCGTCGACATCGCACAGGCCGGCCCCCGCTCTGAGGGTGTCGGCCAGGTGCAGGTCGGTCGAGTCGGGGTCTTCGGCGAGCACGGCGGCCACGCCGCCCTGGGCCCAGCGCGTCGCCGATTGCACGAGCTCGGCCTTGGTCAGGACGCCGAGCCCGAACCCGGGCTCGGTCGCGGCCCGCACGGCGGCGCTGAGTCCCGCGACCCCGCTACCGAGAACGAGAAGATCGAGATCCAGAGTTGTCGTCAGCCCTGGCCGATGGCGTCCGCGGGCCCCGCCAGGTGGAGGATGTCCAGGGCCTGGTTGTGCTCGTCGACGTGGACGACGATGGGCTGGAAGCCCGCCAGCTCGGCCTCCTCGTAGTCGGCGTAGGTGATGACGATGACCTTGTCGCCGGGATGGACGAGACGGGCGGCGGCTCCGTTCAGCTGCACGTCGCCGGGCTCGCCAACGATGGCATAGGTCTCGAAGCGGTTGCCGTTGTCGATGTCGAGGACGGCAACCTGCTCCCACTCGCGGATGTCCGCCCGCTCCATCAACGCGGGGTCGAGGCTGATGGAGCCGACGTAGTTCAGGTCGGCCGACGTGACCGTGGCCCGGTGGATCTTGGACTTCATCATGCGACGGCGCATCACTTCGCTACTCCCAGGTTGTCGATGAGGCGGGTGGTGCCCACCCGAGCGGCAATGACGAGGCGGTACTCGTTGTCGGTCTCGACCACTTCGGCGTAGTCGAGCTGGACCAGCGGCTCCTCGGCCACCGTGTCGGCCATCGCCTGTCGGGCACGACCGAGATCTGTGGCCCCCGCCTGCAGGGCCCGGTACAGCACCGAAGCGGCCCGCCGCTGCTCCGGAGACAGAAAGACGTTGCGGCTGGACATGGCCAGGCCGTCGTCCTCGCGGACGATCGGGCAGCCGACGATGTCGACGGGGAACGACAGGTCGGCAGCCATGCGCCGCACGACGGCGAGCTGCTGGTAGTCCTTCTCGCCGAAGTAGGCCCGGCACGGGCCGGCGATGGCGAACAGCTTGGCCACCACCGTGGCGACGCCGTCGAAGTGGCCGGGGCGCACGGCGCCCTCCATGCCTTCGGAGACGTCGGCCACGTGGATCGACGTCAGCACCGGCCCGGTTGGATACATCTCCTCGACGGGCGGGGCGAACACGATCTCGGCACCGGCGTCGGCGGCGATGGCGACATCGCGCTCGACGTCGCGGGGGTAGCGGTCCAGGTCCTCGTTGGCGCCGAACTGCAAAGGGTTGACGAACACGGTGACGGCGGTGAGATCGCATTCCTCCGCCGACCGCCGGATCAACGACGTGTGTCCGTCGTGCAGGTACCCCATCGTCAGCACGAGCCCGACGGCCTTGCCGTCCGCGCGCGCCGTGTCGAGCTCCTTGCGGAAGCCGTCGATCCGGTCCAGGACCTGCATCAGCCCCTCGCCTCGGCTTCTTCGTTGTCGACCAGGGTGCGGGCCAACGTCACCATGGCGTCGTAGGCCGCCAGTTCGGACGGGTCGAGGGCGGAGCGGTGGCGCTGCAAAGTCTCCACGTCGCCCCGCGCCGCCGGACCGGTCAAGGCCCGGGCCGGGCCCAGTGCGGCGACGTTCTCGACCGTGGCCCGCACCAGATCGAGGAACGCCTCCCGCGGCACGCCGGCAGAAACACCGACGCGCTCGGCCTGACCGAGCAGCGCGACCAGATGGTTGGAGGCGATGCACGCGGCGGCGTGGTAGGCAGCCCGGTCCTCGTCGGCAACCGTGAACCACCGGCCCGCGAGCGACTCCACGACCGTCCGCACGAACGGGTCCCCGGCCAAGGCGAACCACGCTCCCCGCAGTCGGTCCGAGCCGACCGAAGGGTCCGGAAGAGCGACCAGCGGATGGACCGACGCCCGGCGCGGGTGCGAGCCCAGGACGTCGAGGCCGAGCGACCCAGCCATGTGGGCGACCACTGTCTCAGGCACGGGTGCTACGGCGGCGGCGGTGTCGGCCACGGCTGCGTCGGGCGTGGCGACGACCAGCAGGTCGACGCCCTCGGCGGCGGTGCGCAGGTCGTCGCCTCGGCCCAGCGGCGGCTCGACCCGCCACCCGGCAGCGCCGAGCGCGCGGCCCAGAGAGAGGCCGGCCCGCCCCGGGCCAATGACGCGTAGCGAGAATGCGCGCAGCGGTAGCTCCTGACGTTCCGGCCCCGTACTGGGTGCCGTTCGTACTTCCTAGATTCTACCCGCGGGGGTCACTTCTCCTGCC
>CADDZP010000029.1 GCA_902812475.1 Actinomycetota bacterium
GGCCGCCACCGGGAGCCAGGCGCCTGTCGGATTGGCGGCATTTGCCCTGCTCTGCGGGCTCGCCCTTCGCCACCTTCGTCGCCGGGCCGCCCGGGCTGTGTAAAACACGGGCCGAAATCCACAGCGTTGGTCATCTAGCGATCCACAGGCGGCCTGTCGCAGGATGGCGCTTCCTCTAGTGAGCGGGGGTGGAGCGTGGCGGACTGGATGTTGCGGCGTCTGGTGAGGGGCGTCGAAGCGGTGATCTACGGCCCGCCGTCGTTGGTGTCGGGCTGGTTCCGCGACGACGCCGGCTTCGGCGGGCAAGACCCCCTGGCCTCCGATCCACCCCTTCGCCCGGTGGACTCTCTACCGTGACCGTGATGGCGCTCAGCAACGACGAGACCGCCGTTCTCGAGCTGGTGGCGGCGGGCGCCTTGTCCGCCCACGACGTGGCCCAATTCGGCGGGCCCGACGTGGTGCAGGCCGTCAAGGTCCTCGTCGGCCTCCAGCGCAAGGGTTTGGTCGAGCGCCGGGTGCTGCGCGACGGTCAGGGTGCGGTCCGCCACGCCGCCCACTTCCTGACGCCCGTCGGTCAACGCCGCATGAGCATCCGCTAGCTGGTCAGCCGCCGCGCCGCCTCGTGAGCTCGTCGCTGAGGTTGGCCATCGCCTTCCTGAACAGGCGGCCCATCACCGTCGGCGCCGCCGGCTGGCCGACCTTGAACAACGTCTTCGGGTCGATGGCGAAGGTCCAGCGGACGACCGAGCGGTCGTCGCCGCGCTGTTCGACGACCCAGTCCTCGACGAGGGCCGCGGCCAGTGGCACGGAGCAGGCGTCGACGCGGTAGGCCCACCGGCGGGGCCGGTCCCACGCCACCATGGTCTCCTCGTACGTCGTCCCCGTCATCTTCACCCGGCGCTTGGTGCCGACGCCCCGGCTGTCGTCCTCGTATCGGCCCGAGGACAGGCCCGGAAACCATTTCCACGTGGACGGGTCGGCACTGATGGCGTCGAACACCTCCTCCTGCTGCGCCGCCACCTCAGCCTCGAACGTCCACTTCTTCGGCGCCCGCTCGATGAAGTCGAGCCCTTCCTGTCGCATCGCCATGGCGGCAGTCTGCCTCAGCGGCCGCGGAACTCGGGCGGGCGCTTGTCCTTCAAGGCGGCGAGGCCCTCTCGGAAGTCCTCGGTCCGTGAGGAGAGCTCGAGGGCGAAGGCCTCATTGCGGAGCTGGTCCTCGAGGCCGGCGGAGGCGCCCGCGTGCAGCAGCCACTTGGTGAGCCCGAGGGCGACCGTGGGGCCTTCAGCCAGCCGGCGGGCGACGGCCTCGGCGGCGGCGTCGACGTCAGCCGCCGGCACACTTTGGTGGACCAGGCCCCACTGCGACGCCTCGGTCCCGTTGAGCACCTGGCCCAGCAACAGCATCTGGCGGGCCCGCACCTCGCCGACGCGACGCGGCAGCAACCACGTGCCCCCGCTGTCCGGGGTGAAACCTCGCTCGCTGAACGGCTCCCACAGGCGGGCGTCGTCGGCGACGATGGCGAAGTCGGCGGCGACGAGCAGGTGCAGGCCGATGCCCGCCGCCCAGCCCCGCGCCCCGGCGACGATCGGCGTCTGCGCGGTCGTCATCAACGGGATGAGCCGGTGGGCCTGCGACGGCAGGCGGCGCTGGATGCTGCCGGCGCGCGGCCGCTGGTCGGAGGAGGCGGACTGGTTGCGGGCGACCACGTCGAACCCGGCACAGAAGTGGTCACCGGCGCCGAAGAGGAGAATGGCGCGGACGGCCTCGTCGCGGCCGGCTCGGTCGATGTTGTCGATGAGGCCGGCGACCATGCCGTCGTCGAGGGCGTTGCGTTTCTCGGGCCGTTGCAGCAGCAGGCGGAGGATGCCGTCCTCGCCGAGCCACACCGACAATCCGTCGACAGACGCGTACGTCACTGTGTGGCGAAGGCGTCGACGAGGGCGTCGAGCGTCTCTTGGCACGTTGTGGCGTCACCGGGTACGTCGGGCAGCCGGACATCGCCCCGCTCCCGGCTGGGCAGGAGGATGGTGGCGTGGCCCGGCGTGGTGACCTCGCCGCGCTGGTTCTCGCCCCAGACGTCGCAGTCCACCGCCGGCCGGTCGCCTGCGGCGACGTACTTGCGCGTGACCCGCCCCCGCATCCAGTGGGTGTCGCCGACGTAGTTGAACTTCCGGAACTCGCAGTCGAGCTTCCACAGCCATGCGTCGTCGCCCATCCAGTCGGTGCACAGATGGATGAGCCACGTCTCGCGCATTCGGCCGTAGTCGTAGACGGCCGGGTTGCCGGCGGCTCGTGCCCACTCGGCGTCCCAGTGGACGCGCTGCTGGACGTCGGGGACGTTGAGGTCGTCGGGTCGGAAGAAGCGCGGGACCTTCTGGCGCTGGTCGTAGCCGAGCCGTAGGGCCCGGACGCCGTACAGGCCCATCCCCATGCCCACGTGCCAGCAGACCATGTCGGTGACCCGTAGCGGGCCCTTTACGAGCGGCCCCAGCTCGTCGCCCTCGGCCACGTCCTCCCAGTAGCGAGGCACGTCGCCACGACGGCGATCGCGCTCGCCGCCGTACACGGCGTCGATCTCGGCCAGCTGCTCGTCGCTGTAGGGCTCGATGGCCGTGTCGTCGTACTTCTTGCGCCCGGTGGCCTTGTCGCGGTCGGTACGGATCATCAGCCGGTACTGGGCGGACAGCACCGGCCCGTCGGGCATGGCGGCGAACACCTCGGCCGTCCACTCGTGGATGGCCCGCTGGGCGAAGTCGCTCTTCTTGTCGTGCACGCCGACGAGCGCGTTGCGCCTGCTGACCCGCGTGCCCGGGTGCAGCGGCGACCACCACTCGCGGAAGCTGCCGGCGTAGAAGGCGTGGGCGCCGCGAAGGGGATCACCCCGAAGGAGCTCTTTGGTCTCCGGATCGAGCGTGCCGACCTCGTTCTCGCCGATCAGCGTGTCGCCGCCGACGAGTTGGGGCGGGGCGATGACGCCGCCCCACCGCGTCTTGGCCGCGTAGGCGGGGTCACACCACAGCGGATTGTCGTCGCCGTACGCCTCGGCCACGTGGCGGAAGGCGTCCTCGTTCGGCTGCAGATAGTGAGGCGGCAGCGGATGGGGCTGGGGGATGCCGATGCGTCGCCGCAGCTGGGCGACACCTTCGTCGGTGATACCCGCCATCTGCATAACGTATATCTTCGCCCTCGTGGCCCGGCTCGGCCTCGATCGCACATCGACCGCTGAAGACATCCGACGCGTGGTCGAGGCGTGGGTCGTCGGGCATGTGCCCCAGGCATGGCGGGACGCGGCAGCGCGCGGCGGCCGAGCCGCCATCCGGGACGTACGGACCCGCGCCGACTACGAGGCCTGGTACCCGGTGTTCGCCGACAGCGGGCTGGTCGTCGCCACCTGGCCCGTCGACTACGGCGGCCTCGACCTCACGCCGGACCAGGCGCGGGTCGCCGAGGCAGTGCTGGCCCCGTTCAACCTGGGCCGCCTCAATCCTCTCGGTCTCAGCGCCGTCGCCCCCGCGTTGTTCGCCTACGGGACCGAGGAGCAACGGCTTCGGTTCCTGCCACCGCTCGTGCGCAACCAGGAGAAGTGGTGCCAGCTGCTGAGCGAGCCGGGCGCCGGCTCCGACCTGGCATCGCTCGCCACGAGCGCCCTGCGCGACGGCGACGCATGGGTGCTCAACGGCCAGAAGGTCTGGACGACGTGGGCGCACATCAGTGACTTCGCCCTCTGCCTCACCCGCACCGACCCGACCGTCCCCAAGCGCAAAGGCCTCACGTACTTCATCGTCGACCTGCATGCGCCCGGCGTCGACGTCCGCCCCCTGCGCCACATGGGCGGGGAGGTCGACTTCAACGAGGTCTTCCTCGACGACGTGCACGTCCCCGACGAGCACCGCATCGGACCGGTCGGTGAGGGCTGGCGGGTGGCCACCGCGACCTTGGCCGGCGAGCGCCAGATGGTGTCCGGTGCGGGATCCGGAGGCGTCGATCGCATCGGCGGCGCCGGCGCCGACCGCCTGCTCCGCCGGGCCACGGAGCTCGGCCACAGCGACGACCCCCTGGTTCGCCAAGCGTTGACGGCGCTCTACAGCGAGGAGCGCATCCGTTCGTGGACGAACGAGCGGGTGCGGGCGACGGTGCGCGCCGGAGGAACGCCCGGACCGGCCGCCTCGATCGGCAAGGTGCACGGGGCGGCACTCAACCAGCGGCTGCAGCTGGCTGCCGCCGAGCTTCTCGGCATGGCATCGACGGCGTGGCCCGAGCCCTGGCTGGACGCCATGCCCTACGAGGTGCGGGGCATGCTCCGCAGCCGCGCCAACACCATCGAGGGCGGGACGTCGGAAGTCAACAAGAACATCCTCGGCGAGAAGGTCCTCGGCCTGCCGCGCGAGCCCGACCCGTGGCGCGACCTCCCGTGGGAGGACGTGCCACGGTCGTGACCCCTTGTCTGCGTCAGCCGATGACGACGTTCCAGCGGCGGATTCTGAAGCGCTTGACCAGGCCCTCGCGGACGTAGGGGTCGTGGGCGACGAAGCGGTCGATCGGCTCGTTCGTCTCCACCCGCCACACGAAGACCGCCATGTCGTAGGGGTCGACGAGCGCACCGGCCATCACCAGCTCGCCGAGGTCGCGGGCCTTCCGGGCGAGGGCCAGGTGCTCGGGGCGCAGCTGCTCGCGGCGCTCGAGGTAGTCGTCGGCCAGGTCGTAGATCAGCAGCCAGTGGTTCACGCGTAGAACTGGGAGAACCAGCGGCGGAACTCGGTGATCGGCTTCTCGCTCGAGGCCAGGGCCGGCGTGGGCGCGTAGCGCTTGTGCTCCCAGATGGGGATGTCCTGCTGCACCTCGCTCGTCACCGACCTGATGAAGGCTTTGGCGATCCTGGCCGTGCGCTCGTCGTCACCGTTCTTGACGGTGAAGAGGAACGTGAGCTGCACCGTCTCGTCGTCGATCGGTGTGGAGCAGCCGAGCAGCGACGCGTCGAGGAGCCCGCGGTAGCGGGTGATAGCGAAGCCAGGGCCCCGGCCGTAGATGTCGATACGGGCGTCGACGGGACCCTTGGACGACGGGAACTCCTGTGACGTGAGCACGACCCGGTCGTACCCGTCGAGGTCGACCTTCTCGGTGACACCGACACGGGGATGGCTGTGCACGTACTGGAAGTGCGCGTGGTCGAAGCCGTTCTCGCTCATCTCCTGGATGCACGTCTTCACCGTGTACTCGTAGACGTCATAGGGACCGTAGGCGTCGTCGGTGAACTCGGGGACGTCGATGAGCTCCCACTTCGGGTCGTCGCCGTGAGGGTGGTACCAGGCAAAGACGATGCCGGCGTGCTCGCGGACGGGGAACGACTTCAGCTTCGCCTTGCGGTTGGGGCGGTCGGCGTAGGGGATCTCCACGTTCTGGCCGGTGCAGTCGAAGGCCCAGCCGTGGAAGGGACAGCGGATCTGCTTGCCCTCGACGGTGCCGCCCCACCCCAGATGGGCTCCGAGGTGCGGGCAATACGCCTCCTGGCAGGCGACGACGCCGTCGGCGTCGCGCCAGATGACGAGCTCGGTGTCGAAGTAGCGGCGGGTGACGACCTCGCCCACCGGCACCTCGTCAGCCAGCGCCACCTTGAACCAGCCGAACGGCATGGGGAAGGGAAAGCGGCCGGCGCCCTCAGACAACGATCGGCACCTTGGCGTACCCGCGGACGGTGCTCGTGTGCAGGCGCTCGGCCCGGCTGTGGTCGACGTCCCATTCGGGGAAGCGCTTGAAGGTCTCCTCCAGCGCCACCCGGGCTTCGAGGCGGGCCAGCGCCGCGCCCAGGCAGAAGTGGATGCCGTAGCCGAAGGAGACGTGGGGCGGCCCCGTGCGGTGGATGTCGAAGCGGTCCGGGTCCTCGTAGGCGCGCTCGTCGCGACCGGCCGACGCCGTCAGCAGGAGCACCTTGGAGTCCTTCGGGATGACCTGGCCGTGCAACTCCACGTCGTCGGTCGTCCAGCGTCCCTGCACGGGCGACGGCGCCTCGAGGCGCAGGATCTCCTCCACGGCCTTGGGGATCAGCGAGAAGTCACCGACGAGCTCCTTGCGCTGGTCGGGGTTGTCGGCCAGTACGACTGCGGCCCAGCCGAGGAAGCGAGCGACCGTCTCGGTGCCGGCCATGTACAGGAGCATGGCGAACTCGACGGCCTCCTGGGGCGTCATGCGCCGCACCTCGCCGTTCTCGCCCTCGATCTCCGCGGCGACCAACGCGCTGAGCAGGTCGTCCTGCGGGTCTTCCCGCTTCTTGTCGATCTCCTTGGCGACGTAGGCCGCCACCTCGCCGCTGGCATTGAGCGAGGTCTCGTTGACCATGCCGACGCCGGGCTCGATGTGGAACACGCGGTCGATGATGTGGCGGACCTCGACCTGGTCCTCCTCGGGGAGTCCCAACAGCGACGAGATCACCATCGGCGGCAGGTTGGCGCCGAAGTCCTGCAGGTAGTCGAACTCGGGCCGCCCACGAACGCGCTCGAGCATGTCGACGCAGAGCTCTCGCACCCGCTGCTCGATCTGGGCGACCCGCCGCGGCGTGAACGCCCGCGACACCAGGTGACGGAGGTGGGTGTGGTCGGGCGGGTCGAGGAAGATCATCTGCCCGGTCCGGCTGAGATCGGGCCCCATAATCTCGAGCACCGTCCCCCGCGACGAGCTGAACGTCCTGGGGTCTCGGTGGGCGGCCTCGACGTCGGCGTAGCGGCTCAGGGCCCAGAAGTCGTGGCGATCGTTGCGGTAGACGGGCGCTTCGTCGCGCATCCGTCGCCAGGCATCCCAGGGATTGTCGTCGAGGTCGACGTCGAACGGGTCCCAGTAGAGGTCCGCCACGGCGAGATTGTATACATTCCGGCGTCGTGGCCAACGAGAGGGTCTACATCCACGAGTTCATCGACATCATCGGCCACAACCGCGCCAACTACATGCACCACATGGCCGCCAACTGGAGCCCGGAGGGCCAGGAGCAGCGCAACCAGTTGTGCTTCGGGATCTGGGCGGTCCTGGGGTCAACCGGGCGCTGGCCCGAGGTCGTCAACATCTGGGAGCACGAGAGCTGGGACGGCCTGGCCGACTCCTTCGCCGTCGAGAGCGTCGGGAAGGGCGCCCAGGACCCGACGCTGGAGGCGTGGTGGGCCAAGGCCGCCGAGTTCCGCCGGGGCGGCCTCGACCGCATCCTCGAACCGGCGCCGTGGACGCGCACGATCACCGAGCTGTGCCAAGCGGGCGTGCGGGGCGAGTGCTACGCCCACGAACTTGTCGTCGTCCGTAACGGCACGGCCGACGAGTTCCTCGAGCGGGTGCGAGACGAAGCCGTCGCCCTGGGTGCCCGCTACGGCTGCCAGCTGGCCGGGGCGTGGAAGACGGCGATGGTGGACGACGACGAGTGCATCGTCCTCTGGGCGATCCCGAGCTGGCGGCAGTGGGCGGCGTTCGAGAGGGCCCACAGCGACGACGTGGAGGTGCGAGCGTGGCGGATGAAGGCGCGAGACATCGTCGAGAGCTGGCAGCGCATTCTCCTGGTCGACGCCCCCCTCTCGCCGTTCAGGATCGGGCGTCAGCCGACGCGCGCCGACCGTTCGAGCTAGCCGTCTTCAACCGGCGGCCAGGCCCTCGCCGATGACGCCGGCCTCGCGCAATGCCTGCAGCTCCTCGGAGGTGGCGACCTCGCCGAGCACCTCGTCGTTGTGCTGGCCGATCGTGGGTGACGGGCCGTGGACCCATCGCTCCACCCGGCTGAACCGGAACGGCAGGCCGGGGATGGGATGGCGTCCGGTGACGGGGTGATCCTCATCCTCGAACAGGCGCCGGTGCTGGAGCTGCGGGTTGTGGACGACATCGACGGCGGGCACGACGACCTCGGCGGGCACACCGGCGTCCGAGAGGAGTCGGGCGACGTCGTCGGCGTCTTGCTCCGCACACCAACTCGCCAGCTCGGCGTCGATCCGGTCGTGGGCCGCCTGCCGCCCTGCGAGCGCGGCGAGGTGCTCGTCCTTGGACCAGGGCGGGTCGCCGAGGATCGATGCCAGGACCCGCCACTGGTCGTCCGAGGCGACCGAGACGGCGACCCAGCGGTCGTCGCCCGCACACTGGTACACGCCCTGGGGCGCGGCGTGAGGCGAGCGGTTGCCGGTGCGCGACATGAGCTCGCCCGCCGTGTCCCAGCGAATGACCTGTTCGGCGGCCACGTTGACGGCCGCCTCCACCATGGCGGCCTCGACGAGCATCCCCTGGCCGCGCCGGTCGCGCTCGGCCAGGGCCACGATGGTGGCGAAGGCGGCGTGGGTGCCGGCCAACGGGTCGCATGCGCCGCGCACGAGCACGGGCGGGCCGTCGGGCAAGCCGGTGACCCACGCCATACCGGCGATGCACTCCATGGTCTGGGCGAAGCCGGTGCGGTCGCCCCACGGCCCGTCGAGCCCGAAGGCGGGCATGCGCACCATCACGGCCCGGGGGTTCACCTCGTGGATGCGGTCCCACCCGAGGCCGAACTGCGGCATGACACGCGGCGTGTAGTTCTCGAGCACGGCGTCGGCGCTGCGCAGGAGGCGCTCGAACAGGTCGACACCCTCGGGCCGTCTGAGGTCGAGGGTGATCCCCCGTTTGCACGCGTTGTTGGCATGGAACAGCGGACCCCACTCCCACCACTGGTCGTCGGTCGGGCGTTTGGTCGTGGTGAAGCGCATGAGGTCGGGCCTGCGGGCCGACTCGACGTGGATGACGTCGGCGCCGAGGCAGGCGAGGGCGAAGCTCGCCGAGGGACCGGCCCACCACGCCGTGCAGTCCAGGATGCGCACGCCGGTCAGCGGCAGGCGCCACTGGCTTCCTTCCGTCGCCGGGCGGGGCGCCCACTCGACCTCGTCCGTGTCGCCAGGGGGTCGGGCCTCGGCGCCGCCGATGCAGTACGGCGGCCGGGGCTGGCGGAACCGTCTCGACGCCGACGGCTGGAAGACCTGGCGGGCGTCGAACTGCTCGAACTCCGTCACCGTCTCGCCGTTGAGCACGGGGCCGGCCGGGATGCGCCAGGCTGACGCCTCTTCGAGTACCTCGGCCGAGGTCCGCTTCTCGGTGAAGGCGCGCACGGCGGCGTCGAACTCCTCGCGCCGCTTGAAGCGCACGTTGGGCCGCGCCAACGACTCGTCGGCCAGCCAGTCCTCACGGCCGATCATGCGCAGCAGCGACTCGAACTGCTGGGCGCTGTTGGTGGTGAACACGACGTAGCCGTCCGACGTCGGCTCGATCGACGGCACCTCGAGGGCCCGTCCCGTCCCCTTCAGCGGCGGCCAGCCCATGAATGACGCGAACGTGGGCTGGAAGGTGATCATGGCGACCGCCATGCAATCGAGCATCGCTACGTCGACGTGCTCACCGTGTCCCGACCGCTGCGCTGCGCGCACGGCGCTGACGGCGCCGAGGGCGGCGTACGTCCCGGCGATCCACTCCCCCAGGCGCCCACCGGCGGCCAGCGGCGGCTCCTCGGGCAGGCCCCGGTTGCCCGTCGAGCCGCACGCCGCCTGCAGGGTGAACTCCGTGGCCGGCCGCCCCGCCCACGGGCCCTCGCACCCGAAGGGCGTGACCGTGACCACGACGAGCGCCGGGTTCCGCTGCCACAGCGTTGCCACGTCGACGGCCTCGTCGGCCACCAGGACGTCAGCTCCTTCGACGAGCGCGTCCACGGCGTCGACGTTGCCCGCTCGCTTGGAGCAGTTGAGGTACTCGTCCAGACCGGCGTCGCCGGTGGGCGCCGTGCGTACGACGTCGGCCCCGGCGTCGGCCAGCAGCTTGGCGCAGTACGGACCGGCGATGCCCGCGGTCCCGTCGACGACGCGCACGCCTTGCAACACGAGCGGCGAATCTACGTCCGAGGCCGGAAGTACGGCAGGGAGATGTCGTCGCTGGCCGGGTGGAACTCGACGGCGAGGGGCAGGTCGGCCCGCAGCTCCTCGGGCTCGCAGCCGACAACGGCGCTCATCATCCGAAATCCCTCGTCGAGCGCCACGATGGCCGGCGCGTACGGGACCCGGAAGGCGGGCTGCTGCGGGCGCCAGACGACCGTCCAGCTGTAGAGGCTGCCGAGGCCGGCGCTGCGCGGCCAGGACAGGTTCCGGCCGAGGCAGCTGCCGCACACCGTCCCGGGGCGCAGGGCGATGGTGCCGCAGTCGTCACAGCGCTGGTACAGGAGCTCACCCCGGGCCGCGCCCTCCCAGTAGGGCTTCGACGCCGGCGACGGGTTGGGAACGGGGATGCCGACGGGCTGTGGTTCGAGCATCAGGGTCGTTCCTTGCCGAGCAGCATGACGTCGGTGAACAACGCCCCCGAACCGCCGTTGGAGCAGATGGCGACCTCGGCGCCGTGGACCTGGTTGGTGGCGCAGGTCCCGCGCAGCTGCTCGACACCACGGATCACCCGCTGGAGCTGCTGGGCGTTGATCCCGGCGTGGCTGTAGGACATGGTGCCGCCGTCGGTCGTGACCGGCAGGCGACCCCCGGGTCCGATGTTGCCGTCGTCGACGAACGCGCCACCCTCGCCGTCGGGGCAGAACCCGTAGGCCTCCAGCTGGCGGATGATCTCGAAGGAGAACGGGTCATAGAGCTCGGCCACGTCGACATCGTCGGGCGCCAGCCCGGCCGTGGCGAAGGCGTGGCGGGCGGCCGTGCGCCCCACGTAGCCGGCGGGGACGTCGGAGCGACCGACGATGTCCCAGGCCGGGGCGATCTGGTAGGCGGGGCCGTAGGAGTCGCTGGCGCCGCCGAGGATCCACACCGGGGGGTTGGGCAGGTCGGCCGCCCGCTCGGCGCTGGTCAGCACCAGCGCGCTGCCGCCCTCCGACGTCATGGCACAGTCGAGGAGGTGGAACGGCTCGGCCACCAGGCGGGAGGCGAGGATGTCGGCCGGTGTGAACGGGCCGCGGCCGAAGTACACGGCGTCGGGGTTGACGTGGCCGTTGTTGCGGATGGTCGACGCCACCGTCGCCAGCTGCTCGGGCGTCGTGCCGTACATGACCATGTGGCGGCGGGCCATGAGGGCGAACTCGGCGGCCGTGAACAGGCCGTAGCCGACGACGAACTCGTTGGCGGGGCGGGTCCACGGCGCCGTGGCTGTGCGGTCGGTGTACATCGACGCCCCGCCCGCGGCGATGAGCACGACGTCGGCCCGGCCCGAGGCGACGAGGTCTGCGCCTTCGAGCACGATGGGGATGCCCAGCTGCCACGGCAACCGGGTGCACGGCCCCAAGCGCAGGCCCAGCACCAGCTCCTGGGCGTGGGCACCGATGACGGCGTCGACCTCGGGGGTCGGGACACCGGCGTCGGCCAGGGCGCCGAGGGCGGCCTCGAACGTGATCGACTCGCTGTCGTGGCCCTCGAGCTGGCGAGCCTGGACCGTGTTGTGGACGCCGGCGATGACGACGTCTCGGTACGGATGGGACACGGCTCAGACGTTGGCCGGCTCGAAGAGGCCACGCTCCTCGAACACGGCGACGACCTTCTCGCCGATGGCGCGCATGGCCTTGGCGAACTCCGCTGCCGCCGCGTCGCCATCACTGCGGCGGACGGCGCGCAGGACGGCGGCGAAGCGTCGGCGCCACACGCCGACGGCGTCGGGAACCAGAGCGAAGAATTCGCCGGGTACGAGCGCCGACATGGCGCGCAGCAAGACCTTGACCTTGGGCGACTCGGCGGCGTTTACGACCGTGGCCTGAAAGGCCGACGCGTGCCTTCCGAACTCGACGGGGTCGTCGGTGGCCTCGCACGCGGCCATGACGTCGCCGAGATGTTCGGCGAGCTCGGGGCCCGCCCGGTCGATGGCCTTGCGCGCCGCGAACCCATACACCAGGCCGAACAGCTCGTAGTGATCGCGCACGGAGCGGGCGTCGAGGGCGTTGACGAAGGCGCCGCGGTGCATCTCGATGGTCACCCACCCCTCGCGCTCGAGGGCGATCAGAGCTTCCCGTACGGGGATGCGGCTGATGCCGAGCACGGCCGCCACATCGTCTTGGGGCACGCGTTCGCCGGGGCGCAGCTCGCCGTCGAAGATCATGCGCCTGATCACCAGGGCGGCCTCGTCGCCGCTGCTCCGGCGCACCAGCCGCGGCTCGTAGGCACGCGACGAGCTGGTGCGAGCCATGGGTCTCATAAAATATCAATCCTCGTGGTGGACACTCGGTGGCGACGCAGATCGATCTGACGGGCCAGGTCGCAGTCGTCACGGGCGGCGGGGGCGGCATCGGCGGCGCGACCTCGCGCGCACTGGCGGCGGCCGGCGCACACGTCGTGGTCGCCGACATCGACGAGCAGCGGGCCAAGGAGACCGCCGATGACATCCTCGGTGACGGCGGTTCGGCGCGACCGTTCGTTGTGGACGTGACCGACAGCCAGGAGGTCGAGCGGCTGGCGCACGACGTCGGGTCCGCCGACGTCCTGGTCAACAACGTGGGCCATTACCTGCGGGCGACGCCGTTCCTCGAGAGCGGGCCCGACCACTGGGACGCCCTGCACGCTGTCAACGTGT
The DNA here is from genome assembly GCA_902812475.1 of Actinomycetota bacterium. Classification (GTDB taxonomy): domain Bacteria; phylum Actinomycetota; class Acidimicrobiia; order Acidimicrobiales; family AC-14; genus CADDZP01. Next base: position 12,523 of record CADDZP010000029.1, read on the forward strand.
CGCACGTCTTCGCGTGCACGCGGGCGTTCCTGCCGGCGATGGTCGAGCGGGCGTCGGGCTCGATCGTCAACGTGGCGTCGGTCGAGGGCCTGCGCGGGTACCCGGCCGACTCCGTGTACGGCGCCTACAAAGCGGCGGTCGTGCACTTCACCCGGTGCCTGGCGCTCGAGGTCGCCTCCCGCGGCGTGCGCGTGAACGCCATCGCCCCCGACGTCACCCAGTCGCTGCAGGTCGACTACGACGCCATGGTGCCGGCCGAACTGCACGACCGCTGGCCGGTGTGGGTCCCTGTCGGGCGGCGCGGCGTGCCGGCCGACAGCGCCGACGTCGTCGTCTTCCTGGCCTCTCCGCTGGCGCGGTTCGTCACGGGGCACGTGATCCCGACCGACGGCGGCACGCTCGTCGCCGGCGGCTGGTTCCGCACGGCCACCAGCGGCCGGTGGACGAACAGACCCAGGAACCCGTGATGGCGGGGCTGTCGATCATGCTGCGGTCGTACTCCGCCGAAGACCCCGGCCCGGACGGCTGGCGCCCGCTGTTCGAACGGGCCCAGGCCGCCGACGAGGCCGGCGTCGAGCGGGTGTGGGTGTCGGACCACGTGGTGTTCGGCGAGCACATGGACGCCTACGGCCGGCCCGAGGTGGGCGGGCAGGAAGGGGGCCGCCAGCCCACGGGGCCCGACGGCCACTGGCTGGAGCCCTTGACCCTGCTGTCGGCGCTCAGCAGCGTGACGACGCGGGTCCGACTCGCGACCGGGATCCTGCTCGCCGCCCTGCGCCGCCCCGCCGTGCTCGCCAAGGCGGCGGCGACGTTGGACGTGCTGTCGGGCGGGCGCCTCGATCTCGGCGTCGGCGTGGGGTGGCAGCAAGAGGAGTACGGGGCGGCCGGGCTCGCCTTTGGGCGCCGCGGTCGCCTGCTCGACCACACGCTCGCCGTCTGCCAGACGTTGTGGCGGGAGTCGCCGGCCCGCTTCGATTCTGAGGAGCTTCGCTTCGAGGGCATCCACCAGCTGCCGCACCCGGTGCGGCCGGACGGCGTGCCGGTCTGGGTGAGCGGGACGGTCAACGACCGCGTGCTCGACCGCATCGTCCGCTTCGGCAGCGGCTGGATCCCGTGGGGTCCAGCGGAGAAGGACCCGGCGGCGTGGATCCCGCGTGTGCACGAGGCCTTGGCGGCCGCCGGTCGGGACATCGACGGGTTCCAGGTCGCGGGCCGCCTACCCGTCGTCAGCGACGACGGCGGTGACATCGACGTGGCGCGCACCATGGAGCGGGTGCCGCCGCTCGTCGAGGCCGGCGTCACCGACTTCCGCACCATCGTGCGCCTGCCCCGGTCGAAGCAGGCTGCGGCCGATCGCCTGGCCCAGATCGTCGGCGCCTTCAACGAGGCGACCGCGTGACGGGCAAACCGCTCGAAGGGGTACGCATCCTGGCCGCAGAGCAGATGCAGGCCCTCCCGTTCGCCACCCAGCTGCTCGCCCGCCTCGGCGCCGACGTCGTCAAGGTCGAGCCGCCGGCGGGCGAGTCCGGGCGGGCCTCGCAGCCGGCCGTCCTCGACCCTGCCGGCCGGACCGTGGGTGCCACGTTCCTGCGCAACAACCTGAACAAGCGCAGTGTCGGCGTCGACCTCAAGACCGACGCCGGCCGCGACCTGTTCCTGCGCCTCGTACCCCACTTCGACGTCGTGGCCGAGAACTTCAAGGCGGGCACGATGGACAGGCTCGGCCTCGGGTACGACGTCGTGCGGGCCGTGCATCCGAGCGTCATCTACGCGTCAGTATCGGGGTTCGGCAGTGACGGCTCCCCGTACGGGAGCTGGCCGGCCTACGCGTCGATCGTCGAAGCCATGTCGGGGATCTACGACTACACGCGCCGGCCAGACGAGCCTCCGCGCGCCAATCCGGTCGGGGCGCTCGGCGACATCAGCTCGGCCCTGTTCGCGGCGGTGGGCATCCTGGCGGCCCTCCGTCACCGCGACCGCACCGGGGAGGGCCAGCGCGTCGACGTCGCCATGCTGGACGCCACGGTCGCCATGACCGACATCGTCGTCAACTTCGCGTCGATGGGTTTGCCGTCCCAGCCGTACCCGCCGCCGTACATCCTCGACACGTTCCGGGCGGCGGACGGATGGTTCGTGATGCAGCTCGTGCGCGAGCACCAGTTCGAGCGGTTGTCCGAGACCGTCGGCCATCCGGAATGGCGCGACGACCCGCGCCTGGCCCACCGCGCCGGCTGGGGCGAGCACCTGGAGGACGTCATCCGCCCTGGCATCGAGAAGTGGGCCGCGGGCCTCAGCAAGCACGAGGCCGCCCGTCAGCTCATGGCGGCGGGTGTGGCCGCCGGGCCGTGCCTCGAGTCCCACGAGGTCATCGCTGACCCCCACCTGGCGGCGCGCAACATGCTCGTCGACCTCTCCCATCTCGACGGCATCGACGAGCACGTGCTGGTTCCCGGCAACCCCGTCAAGCTGTTGAATGCGCCCGACGCCGACGACGAGCGGGTCCCGTGGGTCGGCGAGCACACGCGGGCGGTCCTGCGCCACGAGCTCGGCTTGGACGACGAGACCCTTGCCACCCTGGCCGAGGCTGGCATCATCTCCGTCGACGAGCGGACGAAGGCCGATGGTTGAGATTCGATTTGACGACATCGAGAAGCTGAACGCGGCGGCATCGGAGGAGTTCGGCCCGTGGGGCGAGGCCGTCGACGTCACCCAGGAGATGGTCGACGCCTACGCCGAGCTGACCGGCGACCACCAGTGGATCCACTCCGACGTCGAGCGGGCCAAGCGGGACAGCCCCTTCGGCGGCACGATCGCCCACGGGTTCCTGACGCTCAGCCTGCTGCCGGCGCTGGGCGCGTCGACGGTACGCATCGTGGGCCAGAGCGCAGCCATCAACTACGGCGCCGAGCGCCTGCGCTTCCTGGCGCCCGTGCCCATCCCTTCGCCGATCCACGCGAGGGGCCGGCTCGTACGGGCCGAGGCCCGGCCGCGCGGCACGCTGGTCACGACTGAAGCCGACGTCAGCGTGGTCGGCGCCGAGAAGCCGTCGCTGCTGTACACCATGCAGGTGCTGTACCTCCCATGACGCCCTCGCTGCAGCGGTTCGACGCCTCGGCTGATCCCGACAAGATCGTCGCCGCCATCGACCAGGACGGCGCCGTGATCGTCGAGGGTCTGCTCTCGGCCGACGTCGTCGACCGCGTGAACGACGAAGTCGGTACCGCCCTCGAAGCCGTCGACCCGGAAGAAGAGCTGTTCAACCCGATCATGAAGGCCTTCCACGGGCCGTTCACCAAGCAGTTGGCGGGAGCGCCGGGACTGTCGAGGACGTTTGCCGTCGACGTCATGTGCCACCCCCTGCTGCTCGCCGTCTGCGACCGGGTGCTGCTCCCCTCGTGCGCCCGCTACCAACTCAATCTCGGGCACCTGTTGCAACGCGGACCGGGCTCCGACGAGCAGGTGCTGCACCGCGACGAAGCGGTGTGGAGCGACATGCCGAGGCCCGGGCCCGAGCTGCAGCTGGCGACGGTCATCGCCTTCGTCGACTTCACACGCGAGAACGGCGCCACACGGGTCGTGCCGGGGAGCCACCGCTGGTCCGACCGGAACCTCTCGCCGATGGAGCAGATCCTCGGCTCGCCGCCCCCGCCCGAGTCGGTCACCTATGCCGAGATGCCGGCCGGGTCCGCCGTCGTCTACCTCGGCGGCACCATCCACGGCGGCGGTGCCAACTCCACGCAGGTCGCCCGGCGCGGTGCCCACCTGTCCTACTGCCTGGGATGGCTGCGGACCGAGGAGAACAACTACCTCTCGGTCCCTCCGGCCTTGGCCGCCACGCTCCCCCGCCACGCCCAGGAGCTCATCGGCTATGCCGTCCACGACAGCATCCCCCGCGGCGGCGGCTATCTCGGCATGGTCCGCATGCAGGACCCCGTCGAGCTCTTGGCCCGTGGCGAGCTGCCGACCTAGGACACGTGGCTGACGGGTTGCTCGCGGGGCTGCGGGTGCTCGACTTCAGCATCTGGCGGCCGGGGCCGTACGCCACACAGCTGCTCGCCGAGCTCGGCGCCGAGGTGCTGAAGGTGGAGCCGCCCGGTGGCGACCCCATGCGCGTGTACGCCGGGCTGTTCGCCAGCCTCAGCGCCGACAAGAAGAGCGTCGTGCTCGATCTGAAGTCGGACGGCGATCGGGCCCGGGCGCTCGAGCTGGCGGCCGACGCCGAGGTCGTGGTCGAGGGCTACCGGCCCGGTGTGGCCGACCGCCTCGGCATCGGCTACGACGCCGTGCGGGCGGTGAACCCGTCGGTCATCTACTGCTCGGTCTCGGGCCTCGGCCAGGACGGCCCGCTCGCCCAGGCGAGCGGCCACGACATCAACTACCTGGCCTGGTCAGGGGCGTTGGCACCGGAAGGCGACCGCCCTCGGGAGCCGGCCGTGCCCGTCGCCGACCTGTCGGGCGGGATGGCCGCCGCCTTCGCCATCTGCGCGGCCGCCTACCGGCGCCAACGCACGGGCGAGGGCGAGCGCATCGACGTGGCCATGGCCGACGTGTTGGCCACGTGGACCGGCGCCGTCGCCCCCAGGGCGGAGGGGACCAGCACAGACGCGCGCGGCGTGCCCGGGTACGGCACGTTCCAGACCGCCGACGGCGGCCACGTCGTCCTCGGCGTGCTGACCGAGGACCACTTCTGGCGTCCGTTGTGCGAGGCACTCGCACTCGGCGAGGAGGTCGCCGCTCTCGGCTTCGTCGACCGCATGGCGCGGGTCGACGACCTCCAGGCGAAGATCGCCGACGTCATCG
>CADDZP010000030.1 GCA_902812475.1 Actinomycetota bacterium
ACACGCCTCCTCGAGCACCCACGCCCCGAGGAGCTCGATCGTCCCGTTCTCCTCGGCCAGGGGGATGAACTCGAGGGGGAGCAGCATTCCGCGGGTGGGGTGGTGCCAGCGCACCAGCGCTTCGAACCCGGTGACGACGGCGGCGCGCGCGGCGACGACCGGTTGGTAATAGACGACGAACTCTTCGCGCTCGATGGCGCGGGCCAGCTCGCTCCCCAGGTCGAGACGGCGCCGGAACGTTCCTGCCAGCCGGGCGTCGAACAGCTCGAAGCGGTCGCCGCCCCGCTGCTTGGCCGCCCGCACGGCCAGCTGGGCCTGCCTGAGCACCTCTCGGGCCTCGAGACCCGGCTGGCAGAGAGCGATGCCCACGCTGGCGGTGAGCACCAGGTCACCGTCGCCGACAGGAAGGGGATCGCGCAGGGCGGCCGTCACGCGGCCGGCGACGGCGACGGCGTCGTCAGGTCCGAGCACGTCACAGATCAAGACGGCGAACTCGTCGTCGCCGAGGCGGGCAACGACGTCGCCCGGCCGAACGCACCCGACGAGCCGGCCGGCGACGCATTCGAGCACCGTGTCGCCTGCTTCCTCACCGGCCGATGTGTTGACGAAGTCGAAGCGGTCGATGTCCACGACGACGATGGCGAACTTCTCGGCCGCCACGCCCATCCGCTCGGCCACCAACTGCAGACGCGCTTCGAAGAAGGACCGGGTCGCCAGCCCCGTCAGCGAGTCTCGGGACTCCTCCTCGATCGGCCGCTGGGTGGCGGCCCGACCCGAGATGTCACGAACGTTCGCGACGATGCCGTGCACGGCAGGATCGTCGAGCAGGTTGGTCGCGGTGAACTCGACGCGGCGGGGGCGCCCGTCGGCGCGAACGAGGCGCAGCTCTCCTTCGACGGCCCGCCCTCGCGCGCCCAGCACGCGGGCAAGGACTTCGTCGCCGATGTGCGCGTCGTCGTCGTAGATGAGGTCCCAGGCCGCCGAGCCGACCAGGTCGTCGGGCGCGTGGCCCAGGAGCCGCGTGGCCGCCGGGCTGGCGTAGGTGATGCGACCGTCCGGGGCCACGATCGTGATGGCGTCCGACGAGTGCTGCACCAGCGCACGGAACCGCGCTTCGTCGGTCTCACGCGCTCGGGTGACGGCGCCGAGGAACTCCACGGCGACGAGCAACGCGATCGCGCTCAGGGCAGCGATGCCCTGGGCGGCTCCGCCGTCGATGAGCGAAGGGGCCAGCCCCATGGCAATGGAGAGCTGACTGGCGCCGATGAACACGACCAGCCACACGAGCAGCGGTGTCTGAGCCCGCGAGCCGTGCTTACGGAAGGCGTCGACGACGCTGTAGAGGTACCCGACGGTGAGGACCGGCCCCCACCCCGTGAGGTAGATGGCCACCGTCACACCCGCCAGCTGGGCGGCGATTGCAGCATGGCGCCGCACGGCGGACCCGCTCGGGGGAAGGGCGACGGCGGCGAGCTCCGACGCGAGTATCGCCCCGACCACAGCTCCGAGCAGCAGCACCAGCGGCGTCCGCTCGATCCATCCCTGGACGTCGGCAATCGCCAACGCCGTCCCTGCGAGCGCGACAGGGAGCAGCTTCCGTACCGTCAACCGATGTGGTCGCTCGGCCCGCACGCCCCACCCGTCCTTCGCCCCCGCTCGCCACACCTGTGCCGCTTGCTCGACCGAGCAGCGAAAGGGTTGACAATTAACTAGTTCTCGCGCGAAGCGTACGCCTTCGACCGCGATTTGTGTACTCCTAAACGGCCATTGCGCCTCAGTGGACGCCGGATCTTCGCGGCAAATGGGGCGTTTGCGGAGCTTTAGGCGGGTGGCGAGGACCCGCCTTCCGGCGGCGCCGGCGCCGGCTCCGGCTCGGGGGCGCTCTCAGCGGGGGCGGCGATGCCCAGCTGGTCGCGGATCTGGGCCAGGCGCTGTTGGGCCTCGTGGTTCATCGTCGCCTGTTCGACCTCGAGCATGCGGCTCTCGACGCTCTGGCCCTGCAGCTCGGAGGTGCCGACGAGCCCGTCTTGGCGTCGTGGCGCATGAGGATGTCGAACAGCACCGACGGCTTCTCGAGCCACGACGCCTTCCCCGCGACCAGGCCGGCACGACGTACGTCGGCCGGCGCAGCTCGCTGCAACTGCGTCTCGAAGCGAGGTGCGAACGTGGTGATGAACGCCCACAGCTCCTCTTCGTTGTGGTGGCCGTCCACGTCGATGAAGGCGGCGACGAGGTTGTAGGCCTCGAGGTCCAGATCGCTCTCGAGGATCTGTGGCGAGATGCGAGCCACCTCGGGTGTCAACGCGGCGACGAACCGGTCCACCGGACCGTTCAGGACGGGGTCGAGCACCGTCGGAACCGTACCGCCGGGAGGGAGCCTTGACCGACCGGTCAAGTAGCCTCACCTGCGATGACGCAGGGCGCGATGGCGGAGCTGGGAAGGCGGGCCAAGGCTGCGTCCCGCGTGATCGCCACGGCCTCGACGGGCGCCAAAGACGAAGCCCTGCACGCGAGCGCCGACCTGCTCGTCGACCGAGCGCCTGAGGTCCTCGACGCCAACGCCAAGGACGTGGAGAAGGCCCGAGCCGACGGTGTCGCGCCGACAGTGGTCGACCGCCTGCGTCTCGACGACGCCCGCATCGAAGGCATGGCCAACGGTCTGCGGAAGGTGGCGGCCCTGCCCGACCCGGTCGGCGAGATCGTCGAGGGCCGGACCCGCCCGAACGGCCTGGTGATCGAGAAAGTCCGAGTGCCGCTCGGCGTCGTCGCCATCGTGTACGAGAACCGGCCGAACGTCACCAGCGACGCCTTCGGGCTGTGCCTGAAGTCCGGCAACGCGGCCTTCCTGCGCGGCTCATCGGGCGCCCTGCAGTCCAACATTGCCATCGCCACCGTCCTCCGCGAGGGACTCACCAAGGCGGGCCTGCCCGCTGACGCCCTGCTGCTCGTCGAGGACACGAGCTACGAGGCCGCCACCGAGTTCATGCGCCTGCGCGACAGCATCGACTGCCTCATCCCGCGCGGCGGCCCCTCGCTGATCAAGGCCGTGCTCGACAACGCCACCGTGCCCTACGTCATCGACGGCGACGGCAACTGCCACGTGTACGTCGACGAGCATGCCGACCTCGACCAGGCCCTCGACATCCTCGTGAACGCCAAGACCCAGCGGCCGTCGGTCTGCAACGCGGCCGAGAGCCTGGTGGTGCACGAGGCCGTGGCCCGAGAGTTTCTGCCCCGAGCGGCGCGAGCGCTGGAGGGCGTCGAGCTCGTCGGCGACGACGCCAGCCGAGCCATAGTCGACACGGTGGCTCCCGCGACCGACGACGACTTCGCCACCGAGTTCCTTGCCCTCAAGATGTCCGTGGCCGTCGTGCCGTCGCTCGACGCCGCCATCGACCACGTCAACCGCTACGGCACCGGCCACACCGAAGCCATCTGCACCACCGACCTGCACACGGCCGAGCGGTTCCAGCGCGAGGTCGACGCCGCCGCAGTCGTCGTCAACGCGTCGACCCGCTTCACCGACGGCGAGGAGTTCGGGTTCGGCGCCGAGATCGGGATCAGCACGCAGAAGCTGCACGCCCGCGGGCCGATGGGCCTGCGCGAACTGACGACCACCAAGTACGTCGTCCACGGGGAAGGACAGATCCGAACGTGACCGCCACGAACGCCGAGGCCCGCTTCGAGTCCGTGCCGGCGGTCCGCCAAGGGCTGGCCGACGTGAAGTACCTCGCCGACGAGGGCATCGCCGGCGTCGTGTACCTGGCCGACCGCCTGCAGAAGCCCGTCCTCGTCGAGGGCCCGGCGGGCACGGGCAAGACCGAGCTGGCCAAGTCCGTGGCCCAGCTCACCGGCAGTCGCCTCATCCGCCTGCAGTGCTACGAGGGCCTCGACGAGTCCAAAGCCCTGTACGAGTGGAACTACAAGAAGCAGCTGCTGCGCATCCAGGTGGAGCGCAACGACGAGGACAACGCCACGTGGACCGAGATCGAGGAGGACATCTTCGCCGAGCCGTTCCTGCTCACCCGCCCGCTGCTCGAGGCCATCCGGGCCACCGATCCCGTCGTGCTGCTCATCGACGAGGTCGACCGGGTCGAGGTCGAGACCGAGGCGCTGCTCCTCGAGGTGCTCTCCGACTACCAGGTGTCGATCCCCGAGCTGGGAACCGTGCGGGCCACACAAGTGCCGCTCGTGTTCCTGACCTCGAACAACACGCGGGAGCTCTCCGAGGCGCTCAAGCGCCGCTGCCTCTATCTCCACCTCGACTATCCCGATCTCGAGCGCGAGAAGGAGATCATCCTCGCCCGCGTCCCGGACATCACCGACAGCCTGGCCGACCAGATCGCGCGCGTCGTGCGCAGCATCCGCCAGCTGGAGCTCAAGAAGGCGCCGTCGGTGTCGGAGACGCTCGACTGGGCCCGCACGCTGCTGCTGCTCGGCGCCAAGGAGATCGACGAGGCCCAGGCCACCGAGACCCTGCACATTCTCTTGAAGTACCAGTCCGACATCGAGAAGGCGGCCAAGGAGCTCTCCGCGGCGGCGTCGTGAGCGCGAAGACATGACGACGACCTCGCCGATGCTCGACGTCCTGGAGGGCTTCATCCAGGAGTTGCGCACGGCCGGACTGCCCGTGTCGCTCACCGAGAACCTGGACGCCATGGAGGCCGTCCAGCACATCCCCATGGAGGACCGAGAGGCCTTCAAGTACGCGCTGGCCGCCACCCTCGTGAAGAGCCATTCGCACTGGAAGGCCTTCGAGACCGTCTTCGAGGTGTACTTCTCGCTGCGCCGTCCCGCGCCCGGCGAGTCGCTCGACGAGCTCGACGAGGGCGACGGCAACGTGCGCTTCGACGAGAGCGGCTCGGCCGCCGGCGGCGCCATGGACTCGCTGAGTCCCGAAGAGCTGGCGGAGATGCTCTACCGGGCGCTGCTCAACGCCGACGAGGCCACGATGCAGGCGCTGGCCCGCCAGGCCGTCACTCGGTTCGCGGGCATGGAGCCGGGCCGTCCCGTGGGCGGGACGTACTACCTGTACCGCACGCTGCGGAACCTCGACCTCGACGGCGTGCTCGAGCGCCTCATGGACACCAGCCGGGAGCAGGCGGGCGGCGAGCTGACGTCGCTCGAGGAGCGGCTGGAGACAGACGAGTACCAGGACCGCATCGCCAAGCTGCGCCAGGAGATCGAGGCCGAGATCCGTCGCCGTCTCGTGGCCGACCGCGGCCCCGAGGCCATGGCCCGCACCCTGCGCAAGCCATTGCCCGAGGATGTCGACTTCATGCACGCCAGCCGCGACGAGATGGCGATGTTGCGGCGCACCATCCAGCCTCTGGCCCGCAAGCTCGCCGTGCGTCTGGCCCGCAAGCGCCGTCACGGTCGCAAGGGCCCGCTCGACTTCCGCAACACCATGCGGCACTCACTGTCCTATGGGGGCGTGCCCGCCGAGCCGAAGTTCCGCTACCCGCGCCCGGCCAAGCCCGAGATCATGGTCGTGGCCGACATCTCCGGCTCCGTCGCCGCCTTCGCCCGTTTCACGCTGATGTTCGTGTACGCCATCAGCAGTCAGTTCTCGAAGGTCCGGGCCTTCGTCTTCATCGACGGCATCGACGAGGTGACCCGCTTCTTCGAGGGCACCGAGGACGTCAACCAGGCCGTGCACCGGGTCAACACCGAGGCCGACGTCATCTGGGTGGACGGCCACTCCGACTACGGCCACGCCTTCCAGGTGTTCTGGGAGAAGTTCGCGAGCGAGGTGGGACCGAAGACGTCGGTCATCCTCCTGGGCGACGCCCGCAACAACTACCACTCGTCGCAGGCGTGGATCGTCAAGGAGCTGCGCCAGCGGGCCAGGCACGTGTACTGGTTGAACCCCGAGCCGCGCAGCTATTGGGACACCGGCGACTCGATCGTCTCCGAGTACGGCGTGCACTGCGACGGCGTGTTCGAGTGCCGCAACCTCCGGCAGCTGGAACGCTTCGTCGAACAGCTCGGCTGAGGGTGTCTGGACCATCCGTCGCTCATGTGACGACGGATCGCGCAGACAGGCGCCGCCGTGCCGCCTTCGGCGCACCGTTGGCGGCACTGATCACCACGGCGGTGACGGCTGCCGTGCTGCTGCGCGGCAAGGGGGGCTCGCTGGGCCCGAACCTGGTGCTGCTGATCGTCGCCTATGCCGCCCTCGGCGTGGTGCTCGCCGTGGAGGTGCGACGGCGGCGGGCGGGGCTCGCGTCAGCCCTGCCGATGCGTCTGGTCGGTGTGTGCGCCGCCGGGCTGCTGGCGCTTGCGGTTGTCGTGCCACCGACGGAATCGGGCGACGTGTGGGCCTACTCGTGGTACGGCCGGGTCGTGGCCCACTACCACGCGAACCCCTACACCGACCCACCCGCCGCGCATCCGGGCGACCCGTGGGCGCGTCGCGTCGACCGGCCGTACCAGCACACCGACTCCGTCTACGGGCCGGCGTTCACGGCTGTGTCCGGCGCCGGCATGCTCGTGTTCGGCTTCTCTTTCTTGGCCGCCCGGCTGTTCTTCCAGGCGCTGGCCGCCGCATGCGTCGGCGCTGTCGTCCTGATGGTCTGGCGCCGGACCAGGAGTCCTGCGGCGGTCGCGATCATCGGGCTCAACCCTCTCGTGGTCGTGAGCGTCGTGAACGGGGCCCACAACGATGCGTGGGTGGGGCTGGCCGTCCTCGGTGGCGTCCTGTTGGTGGAACGCGGGCGCATGCGCTGGGCCGGAGTGGCGCTGGCGGCGGCGGCCCTCATCAAGGTGGCCGCCGTCCTGCCGTTGCTTGCCGTGGGGGTGTGGGTGTGGCGAAGGCGCGGGTGGCGTTCGGCCGCCGAGCTCGTCGGCGCGGCCGCCGTGATCGGCATCGTCTCCTATGCGATCGTCGGCGGGACGACCGCATTCGCGCCCCTGCGGGCCGCCCAGCTTCACTTCAGCGGTCCGTCGGTGTGGCACGGCCCCAACCGGTGGGTGGGCGGGCACGGCTTGACGCGAGCCATCGCGACAGCGGCGACGGCTGCCGTCGTGGGGCTCACCGTGTTCCTCGTGGCCCGCCGCTTCGATCACCGCGATCCCGCCGTCGTGGCGGGCGTCGCCGTGCTCGCCTACTGCCTGCTGGGCGCCTACGTTTTGCCGTGGTACGTCTTCTGGGGTCTGGCGCCGCTCGCGCTGGCGTGGCGGTCGCGGCTCACGTGGCTGGCGCTCCTGCATGGCGCCGTGCTGCACTTGGCGTACGTGCCCGACCCCGAGATCCGCGGCCAGCCCCTGGACCCGCTGTTCATCCGCACGCCGTTGCAGCGGCTGCAACTGGACTTCTTCCAGATGTGGGTGCCGCTGCTGGAACTGTGTTTGATCGCGGCGGTGGTGGTGTGGTCGCTGCAGCCGCGCCGACGCGCCCTACTGACCGGGCGCCTCTGACGCCGCCACGGGCGTTTTCTGTTCGCCGTTCCCCGTGCCGCCGTCCTCGCCGGCCAGCAGGTTGCGGGCCAGACGCAGTCCGGTGACGCCCTGGCTGAGCGCTTGAGCCAGCACCTCGGACAGGCCCTGGGCGCCGTTGAGGACGATCAGCTGGTCGATGCCGCCGAAGGGCTTGGCCGCCGCCTCCACGATCTCCGGCCACCTCTGGGCCAGCTCCTGGCCGATGACGGCGTCCTGGTTCTCGGCCAGCGCGTCGGCTGTTGATCAGCCACCGGCGTCCGCGCTGCCTCTCAGTGGCGCGAGGGTAAACCGTTCAGATCACAGGTGCAGGCCGCACTCGGTCTTGTCTTTTCCGGCCCAGCGGCCCGAGCGGGGGTCGGCTCCCGGCTCCACCGGATGGGTGCACGGCTGGCAGCCGATCGACGGGTAGCCCTGGTCGACGAGCGGGTTCACCGGGACGTCGTGGTCCTTGATGTAGCCCTGGACGTCGATGTCGCTCCACGTGGCGATGGGGTTGATCTTCACCAGCCCGCGCAGGTCCAGCGACAGGATCGGCGCGGTGGCCCGGGTGGGGGACTCGGCCCGGCGGAGGCCGCTCATCCACGCCTCCTTGCCCATCAGCGCCCGGTCGAGCTGGCCGACCTTGATCGCCGAGCAGCAGTTCTCCGGGTCGACCTTCCACAGCTCCTCGTCGTGATGGGGCACCGTCATCATCTTGAGGTTGAGGCCGTACTTTCGGCGCACGGTCTCGACTGTCTCCAGCGTCTCGGGGAAGTGATAGCCGGTATCGATGAACACGACCTCGATCGAGGGCTCCACCGTGACGGCGAGGTCGATGAGGACGGCGTCGGTCATCGAAGCGGTCAGGGCCAGGTGCGGGTGGAACGTGTCGACGGCCCAGCGGATGATCTCGCTGGCGGGCGCCGTCTCGAATTGCTCGTTGAGCGTCGCCATGTCCGACGGCGAGAGCTCGGTGCGGGGGAGTGTGATGGCCACGTCGATCAAGCTCCTGCGCACTCGCCCGCACCGACCTCGGCGACGTAGGGACCCGTCTCGTCGAAGTCGATGTAGAAGTCGGGACGTTCCTCGGGCGTGGGGAAGTCGTCGAGGTCCTTCAGCTCGGCGGCGATCGCCGACGGACCGCCGACCCGGTCGAGCCACTGGCCGAACTCCTCGCCCGGCTGGCGCTCGTTGGCGAAGCGGCTGACGACCCGGACGGTGGCGTCGGCCGTGGCCTTGGCCGGGAGGCGCAGGGCCTTCTGGCCGAACTCGACCTCCATCTGGCCGATGCGGCCGCCCAGGAGCATCTGGTAGCCGGGGGCGGGCTTGCCGTGGGCCCGGCGCTCGACGCCGAGGAACCCGATGTCGGCCACGTGGTGCTGACCGCACGAGTTGGTGCAGCCCGAGATGTTCACGCGCACGCCGCCCACGTCGGCCAGGCCCGCTTCCTCGAGGGCACGCCCGATGTCGGAGGCGAGGCCGCGGGACTGGGTGACGGCCAGGTTGCAGGTGTCGGCGCCCGGGCAGCTGACGACGTCGCGGGCCAGCTCGGCGCCGGGCTGGGCCATGCCGATGGCGTCGAGACGGGCGTACAGCGTCGGGAGCTGCTCTTCGGTCAGACCGCGGAACACGACGTTCTGGCGGTTGGTCACCCGCACCTCGGCCCGCAGCTCACGTTGGGTCGAGGCCAGGGCACGGAACTGCTCGCTGGTGACGTCACCCAGGCGGGCGTAGGCGTAGGCCGAGACGGTGCCCTTGGCCACGCCCCGCACGACGTTGGCGTCCTCCCAGCGGCCATAGGGATCGCGGTGCTTGAAGGTGACGTTCGTTCCCCAGCCCATCGGCGTGGGCTCGACGGCAGTCGACACGCCGGCCGGCGCGTCGCCGTGCTCCTGCACGTACTCGGGAATGCCCCCGGACCACGTGGTCGACGCCCGCAGGAACTTGCGCTCCTTGAGGATGCGCTCGCGCAGCTCGTCGACGCCCATGGTGTCGAGCAGCCACTTCATGCGGGCCCGCAGCTTGTTGTCGCGGTTGCCGTAGTGGTCGAACGTGCGCAGGACCGCTTCGATCGTCGGCATGAGGTCCTCGCGCGGCGTGAACTCCTCGAGCGCCTGCGCGGCGTGGGGGTTGGCGCCCAGGCCGCCGGCGAAGAACACCCGGAAGCCGGGCTCCACGGTGCCGTCGGGACGGGGCCGGCCGACGGCGATGATGCCGACGTCGTTGAACATGGCCTGGCCGCAGTCGGTGGTGCAGCCCGAGAAGTTGATCTTGAACTTGCGGGGGAGGCGCTGCGAGTACGGATAGCGAAGGAGGTGGCGGAACGTGGCCTCGGCCCACGGGCTGATGTCGAGCACCTCGAACGGGCAGGCGCCCGCCAGGTGGCAGCCCTGGATGTTGCGCACGGTGTCGCCGCAGGCCTCGCGCGTCGTCAGGCCGACCGACGCCAGGTCCTCGAGCACGTCGGGCACCTGCTCGAGCTGCACGAAGTGGAACTGGATGTTCTGGCGGGTGGTGATGTGGCCCCAGCCGCGTGAATAGGTGTCGGCGATGTGGGCGAGCATGTCCAGCTGGTCGGGCTGGATGGAGCCGTAGGGCACCTTGACCCGCACCATCTGGTTGTGGCCCTGCTGGCGCTGGCCGTAGATGCCGTTGTTCAGGCGGAAGAGCCTGAAGACGTCCTCGTCGAGCTCGCCCTTCAGGTACAGGTCGAGCTGCGTTCTGAACTTGTCGATGTCAGCTCTCTGCGCGGGGTCGATCTCCCGTATCAGCATGCGACCTCCTCACGGGCACGGGCGGAATCGGAGCCGGCGAGCGCGCGGCGTCCGCTTACGGCAGGAGGCGACAGGTCTCGTCGAAGCTCAGATGCGGCGTCACACCCGTGGCGATCGAGGGCGCGCCACGCAGACGTAGCGGCGACCTCGTCGGGCGGGGCGGCGGCCTCACGGCCATCAGTCAACCATTCCCGACGAACCTGATCAACTTTTGGGGCCTTTCGCCATGTCAAGTTGCCCTTGACACAGTTGCGCTGTCAAGGCATCCTTGACACATGGACGAAGCACAGCCCGACGACGAGAACCACACAGAACAAGAACAACGCCGCCACGACCGAGACGTTCCCGCCTTGCTGAAGCAGGCCTGGGAGACCGCCACCACGGCCGAGGACCCCCTCGAGGCCCTCGGCGCCGCCCGGGCCCTGGCCGCGCTGCTGTCCACCTGGGAGGCGCAGCTGGTGAAGGAGGCGGTGGCCGAAGGCGCCACCTGGGAGACCATCGGGGCCTCCGTCGGCATCAGCCGCCAGGCCGCCTGGGACCGCTTCCACCACGAGGTGCACGACCTCCGCCGCCAGATGCGCAAGGACATGCACGAAGTGCGCAAGCGCTACCGGGAAGAGGCCATGCGGATCAAAGACAGCTACGTCGACCAGCTCGGCCCCCGCCGCCGCGGCCGCGGCCGCCGCCGCGACCACGGCGAAGAGGCGTAGCAGCTACTCGATCGCCTCGGCCTCCTCGTCGGCGTAGGCGGAGGCAGCGCCGAGGAAGCGGTACGTCCACTCCTCCGCCAGCTTGCGGGTCTCGCAGAACACGATGGGGACGGTGGGGTACCGAACCTGGGCGCCCGCCAGAAGCTCGGCGACCATGCCCGGGGAGACGTGGCGCAGACGGAACACGTCGGCCCACCGGTCCTCGACGGCGATGGCGGCGCGCGGGACAGTGGCCAGTTCGCCGAGCGTCACGAGCAGGCTGCCATCGACGAGGCAGCCGGCCAGGTCCTGCAGGGTCTTGCGTTCGACGACGCCGACCACGGCGTCGTCCAACTCGACGGCGTAGTCACCGACCTGCAGCGCCCGCTTCACGGTTGTCGCCTGCTGGTTGGCGAACTTCCAGGCGTAGCGCTCGCGCGTGTCGACGACGATCTCGAGCGCCTGCCTGGCGGCTCGGCGTGTGGGCACCCGCAGGCCGGGCCGCGTCTTGCGGGTCGTTCGGGCCGTCTGCCAGAAGATGCCCTCCCGCCCGTTCTGAATCTTGGTGAAGACGAGCTGCGAGCGGTTCTCGCGCGCCCGGTCGAGCACGAGGTCGACGGCCACGCCCCGCCGCACACACGAGCGGACCGCCACCTCGTCGATGACGTCGGCGTGTTCCGGCCAGCCGTCCGCCCGGTGGCAATAGACCTTCGCCGTCCGCGGCCAGACGTCTCGTGCCTTGAGCACGAGGTCACCCGACGGCAGCGGCACAGAGATGAGGTACGGCAGCGTGGAGTCCGCATCGGGGTTGCGCGCCACCCGGAACAGTTTGGCCACACCGCCATTCTTGCCGCCGTACGCTTCCACGGATGTCCAAGGCGGAGACGTACCTGGGGCCTGAGGCCCGGGCCCGCCGCCAGATCGACGAGCAGCTGACGGCCGCCGGGTGGCTGGTGCAGGACTACCGCCAGATGAATCTCGGCGGTGCCTCCGGCGTGGCCGTGCGCGAGTTTCCTCTCGCTCCCGGCCACGGGCGGGCGGACTACCTCTTGTTCATCGACCGCAAGGCCGTGGGGGTCATCGAGGCCAAGAAGGCCGGCGCGCCGCTCATTGGTGTCGAATGGCAATCGGCCAAGTACCGGTCGCCGTACCGCCTTTCACCCGAAGGAGTGTGGAAGGCGTACGAGACATTGGACCGCTCGCGGCTGCGTTGGCGGGGCCGGGACTGTGCTTACGAATGTCGTGTCGCTCGTGCCGTTCGCCCTCCAGCAGGACGACGAGCTCATCCCGTTCCCCGACGTCGTGGCCCAGCGGTTCGCTCAGTCGATGGCCGCACATGAGACAGCCGGCCGAATGTTCACTGACGAGCAGCGAGCCTGGCTGGTCCTCATCCGCGACCACGTCGCCGCCTCGTTGACAATTGCTCCCGACGACTTCGAGGAGGTTCCCTTCATCCGGCACGGCGGCCTCGGCAAAGCAGTGGACCTCTTCGGCGACGAGCTCTCCCCACTGCTCGACGAGCTCACCGAGGCCCTGGTCGCATGACCGAGCCCCCCTCTGGCTTCCCTTCTGGGAAGCACAACAACGACGGGATCGGCGTACCGCACCTGAGACCAATGAACGTCGATCGTCTTGGGCGTATCGATCTCACGCAGCTGAAGTATGTCGAGCCGACGCGGGATCTCTTCTTGGAGCCCGGCGATGTGCTCTTTCGACAATACGAACAGGACGAACATCCACCGAATCACGCAGCGATTGCGGCGTGAAGGCCGATTGATCTGTGCGGTGTACGAGCGCCGGATCACGTAAATTTGGCCTCGCTGACTGCCAGCTGATTTGAGAAATTGTCGCCCTCTGATCCTTGAGAGCCGAACGTCAGTTCGATATACTGATAGCGCACTTCCCCCTCTTGAGTTCTTACCTCGGGGGTGCCCAATGTCTGTGACCGACATTGACGAAATGAGTATCGAGCCTGGCGCGCTCGATACTGCTGAGCTGGCCTGCGAGCTGGCCGATCTCAACGCTCGGATCACTGTGCTCACAGCACGATGGATGGCGCTGCTCGCCGAGTTCGACCGGCGGGAGGGGTGGCGGAACGACGGCCAGCTCTCGTGCGTCGACTGGCTCGTGTGGCGATGCGGCATGAGCCGCAAGACGGCGTACGAGCGCGCTCGTGTGGCGCAGGAGCTGACACGCCGGCCAGACGTCCGGGCACGCTTCGAGTCGGGGGCGCTGTCCTACGCCAAGGTTCGTGCGATTACCCGGATCAAGGGCGCCGACGAGGACACGGACCGGCGTCTGTTGGATGCGGCGGACGCCGGCACGGCTGCCGACTTGGAGCGTTTGGCACGGCACTTCGAGAAACTCGAGGAGCAAGAGCGGGGCGTCGACGACTACAACAGGCGTTTCGAGCGCCGAGGGATCACGACGTCGCGGACCTATGACGGGATGATGGTGATCCAGAAGGTCGTCACGCTCGAGGAGGGCGAGGAGTACCTCGCACATCTCGAGGCTGCCGGCGATTCTTCCGCGGAAGAATCATCAACCGCCCAAAGGCGGGCAGATGCTGACATGGCGCTCATACGGGCTGGCAGGGCGAGCTTCGACAAGCCCGGGCACATCGACAGCCACACCGTCCACGTCGTGGCGGATCTCAGCACGCTGCTGGTCGGCGTGGGCAGAGCGGAGCTCCTCGACGGGAGTCCGGTCTCGATTGAGACGCTCCGGCGAATGTCCTGCGACTGCGGGATTGTGCGCCATGTGTTGAAGGGTGACAGCGAGCTGCTCGACATCGGCACCCGCACCTCCGTGTGGACGGTCGCCCAGCGGCGGGCCATTCGGGTGCGCGACCACGGGCACTGCCGCTGGCCGGGGTGCCACCGAAGGACCTGCGACTGCCATCACGTCGTGCACCACGCCGACGGCGGGGCGACCGCCGTCTCGAACGGCTGCCTGCTCTGCCCGCAGCACCACACATGCACGCACGAGGGCGGCTTCGTGGTGACCGGCGACGCCGACGCAACGCTGACCTTCGTGCGCCCGGACGGTACGGTCCTCGGCCGGTCGACGGCGTCGTATGGTGAGGCGGCGTGAGCGATCCCCGGACGCTGGTCCGGAAGCTCTGGAACAACTGCAACGTCCTGGGAGACGACGGCCTCTCGTACGGCGACTATGTCGAGCAGCTGACGTACCTGCGGTTCCTCAAGATGGCCGACGAGCAGACGTGGCCGCCGTTCAACCGCGACGCCGTGGTCCCCCACGGGCTCGACTGGCACTCACTCCTCCACCGTGACGGCGAGGAGCTCGAAGCGCACCTACATCAAGATCCTCAACGACCTGGGGCGCCGACCGGGGATGCTCGGTGTGATCTTCCGCAAGGCCCAGAACCGCATCGAGGACCCGGCCAAGCTGCGCCGCCTGGTGGTCGACCTCATCGACCAGGAGAGGTGGATGTCACTCGACACCGACGTCAAGGGCGACGCCTACGAAGGCCTGCTGCAGAAGAACGCCGAGGACTTGAAGTCGGGCGCCGGGCAGTACTTCACCCCGCGGCCTGGCAACATGCTCTTCGAGGGAGGCGCCGGTGAGACCGTCCGGCGCAAGCTGCTCCACGAGTGCGACGTCCACACCCTCCTGCGCCTGCCGACGGGTGTGTCCCACGCCCAAGGCGTGAAAGCCAATGTGCTCTTCGACGAGCTGCTCCAGCGGGACAAGGCCAGCCTCGACCTCATCTGGCTCCGCGACGAGTCGTCATCGCGGCGGAGATCGTGGAGGACACTCGAGGCCGCACTCGCCCAGTTCAGCGAGATCGCCGCCTCCCTCGCAGAGAAGTCAGAGCCGACGAGCTAGCTGCGCAGGAGCTCGGCGAGCTGGAACGCCAGGTCCAGTGACTGCCTGGCGTTGAGGCGGGGATCGCAGGCTGTCTCGTAGCGCTGGTCGAGGTCGGCGATGTCGTCGCCGCCGCCCAGGCATTCGGTGACGTCGTCGCCGGTGAGCTCGATGTGGACGCCGCCCGGCCAGGTGCCGGCGGCCCGGTGCACGGCGAAGAACGAGCGGATCTCGCTCATGATGGCGGTGAAGTCGCGGGTCTTGCGGCCCGAGGGGCTGACGTAGGTGTTGCCGTGCATGGGATCGCACTCCCAGACGACGGGGTGGCCGGCGTCGCGCACCGCTTCCACCAGCGGCGGCAGCAGGTCCTCGACCGTGTCGGCGCCCATGCGGGAGATCAGCACCAGCCGGCCCGGCTCCCGAGAGGGGTTCAGCAGCGCGCACAGCTCGACGGCCTCCTCAGGTGTGGCCGACGGACCCAGCTTCAAACCGATGGGATTCTTGACACCGCGCAGGAACTCGATGTGGGCCCCGTCGCGCTGGCGGGTGCGGTCGCCGACCCAGAGCAGGTGGGCGGAGCAGTCGTACCACTCGCCGGTCAGCGAGTCCTGCCTCGTCAGCGCCTCCTCGTAGCCCAACAGCAGCGCCTCGTGGCTGGTGAAGAAGTCGACCTGGTGCAGGTTCTGCTCGGCGGAGAGGTCGATGCCGCAGGCAGCCATGAACCGAAGGGCCCGCTCGATCTCCGAGGCGATCGTCTCGTACCGGCGACCCTCGCGGCTTGACGCCACGAACTCCTGGTTCCACACGTGCACCTGGTTGAGGTCGGCGAAGCCGCCCTTGGTGAAGGCCCGCAGCAGGTTCAACGTCGACGCCGACTGGTTGTACGCCTGGATGACGCGCTCGGGTTCGGCGACGCGCGCCTCCTCGGTGGGCGCCAGGTCGTTGACGATGTGGCCGCGGAACGCCGGGAGGACCCGGTCGCCGACGGTCTCGGTGGGCGACGAGCGCGGCTTGGCGAACTGGCCCGCGATGCGGCCCAGCTTCACGACGGGCACGCCCGACCCGTAGGTCAGCACGACCGCCATCTGCAGGATGACCTTGAGCTTGTCCCTGATGGAATCGGCCGAGAAGCTGTCGAAGGACTCGGCGCAGTCACCGGCCTGCAGCAGAAACGCGCGTCCCTCCGCGACTTCCCCCAACGCGGCCGTCAACCGGCGAGCCTCGCCTGCAAACACGAGCGGCGGCAGGGCGTTGAGGCGCTTGAGGACGTCGTCGAGCCGGCCCTCGTCGGGCCACTCGGGCTGCTGGGCCGCGGGGCGCGTGCGCCAACTGCTCGGCGTCCATCCGTCGCTCATCCCGCACCAGCCTACGGAATGCTAGGAACGAGCACATGAGCGAGCGAAAGCGAGCGAATCAATGAGCCGGCGCGCCTCCGCTCAGGGGGCAGCCGCCGAAGGCGGCGCCCAATGAGCGAGTTCCTGACCGACGTACAGACGCTGCGCCAACGAGCCCGCGAGCACATCGACCGGGGACCGATCACCGACGCCTACGGCGCCGACCGCGAGCGCGTCATCCAGGTGCTCAACGAGGTGCTCGCCACCGAGCTGGTCTGCTACCTGCGCTCCAAGCGCCACTGCTTCACGGCCAAGGGCCTGAACGCCACCAACGCCGAGGCCGAGTTCCTGCAGCACGCGAGCGACGAGCACGTGGCGATCGCGTCCTACCAGGAGATCATCCGCTCGCTCGGTAACGACGACCCGATGACGCGCAACATGATCGAGACCATCCTCGCCGTCGAGGAGGAGCACGCGGAGGACATGCTCCATCTCCTCGACGAGATCGGCTGAGGAAGCGAGGCCGCGCTGCGCCTCGGGGTCTTCGGCGGGACGTTCGATCCCGTCCACAACGGGCATCTGGCCGCGGCCGCCAACGCTCGCCAACAGCTCAGGCTCGACCGGGTCCTGATCGTCCCCGCCCGCGACCCGTGGCAGAAGCAGGACCGTCAGTTGGCACCGGCCGAGGACCGGTGGGCGATGCTCGAAGCGGCGTTCGCCGACGTGGAGGGTCTGATCCTGAGCCGCCTCGAGTTCGACCGCTCAGGCCCGACGTACACCGCCGACACGCTCGAGGAGCTGCATCGCGTCGAGCCGGGGACCGAGCTCTTCCTGATCGTCGGCGCCGACGCCGCGTCCGACCTGGCCACGTGGGACCGCCCCGACGCCCTCCGCGACCTGGCGACGATCGTCATCGTCAGCCGGGCCGACATCAAGGAGCCGGAGGCCCCGGGCCGCGACTGGCGCGTGGTCCATGTCCGCATCCCGCCGCTCGCCATCTCGAGCACCGACCTGCGGCGCCGGGCCGCCGAAGGGGAGCCGCTCGACGGGCTGATGCCGTTGGCGGCGATCCACTATTTGCGAAAACGCGGTCTGTACGCTGACCGTGGATGAGGGACTCTCCCTTCGCCGACAGCGACGTCGACGACATCCCCGCGTTCCTCCTTCCCCGCCCCGAGGACGAGCCGCCGCCCGCTGAGCCCGCCGTCGTCATTCCGTCCGTCGGGACGGACGAGCACCACCAACG
>CADDZP010000031.1 GCA_902812475.1 Actinomycetota bacterium
CGGCGGCGTCGGGCCGCAGCTCGACGTCGGGATGGAGCACACGCAGCAGACCGTCGAAGTCACCGCCCTGGGCCGCCCGCAGGAAGGCGTCGACGACCTCCCGCTGGCGGACGAGATCGACGTCGCCGGACGCACCGCTGCCCTGCACCCGCCGGCGGGCCCGGCTGGCCAGCTGGCGGGCTGCGTCGGGCGATCGCTCCAGGATCTGGGCGATCTCCTCGAAGGGCACGGCGAACACGTCGTGGAGCACGAACGCCACCCGCTCGGCGGGAGGCAGGACGGCGAGCACCACGAGCAGCGCGGCACCAACGGAGTCGGCCATCACGGCCCGCTCGGCGGGGTCGGCGTCATCGACGGCGATGTCGTCTTCTCCGGCCTCCTCAGGACGCGACCGCCGGGCCCGGAGGCGGTCGAGGCACACCCGGGTCAAGACCGTCGTCAGCCAGCCCGCGAGGTTCTCGATGTCGGAACTGGTCGTCCCCAGACGAAGCCATGTTTCCTGCACGGCGTCCTCCGCTTCGACCCTCGAGCCGAGCATCCGGTAGGCCAGCGCGTGCAGGCGCGGCCTGCTCGCTTCGAACTGGGCCGTCAGGTCGTGGTCCACCGATTCCATCCCTATCCCACCTGACGAAGGGGCCCCGCCAGATGTGACATGGTCTCGTACATGGCATACGACGAAGACTTGGCCGAGCGCATCCGCGCCGAGCTCGGCGGCCAGCCCGGGGTCACCGAGCAGAAGATGTTCGGCGGACTCGCCTTCCTCATAGGCGGCAACATGGCCGTAGCCGCCAGCGGCGAGGGAGGTCTCCTCGTGAGGGCCGACCCCGACAAGTCCGAGAAGCTGATGGCGTCCGGCAAGGCGAAACCCATGGAGATGCGCGGCCGCCAGATGCACGGCTGGCTGCGAGTCGACGCCGACGCCGTGCGGACCAAGCGCGAGCTGGCCAGGTGGGTCAAGGAGGGCACGACGTATGCCCGCTCCCTCCCCGCCAAGGGAAAGAAGACCACCAAGCGCAAATGACCGCCGCCTGACTCAATCCCCGCAATTCGGGCAGGGAGAGCAACCGTCTCTGTCGAAGTTCGAAGGATGAGACGCCTCGCGCTCGCCGTCGCAACCGTCGTTGCCCTGTCATTGCTCTCCGTCGGAGCCTCGGCCACCGCCGCCACGAACGGCATCCACCCCGGCGACCAGACGTACACAGACGGCGCCCAGTGCACCGCCAACTTCATCTTCAGCGACGGCGCCAACACCTACATCGGGCAGGCCGCGCACTGCTCGAGCACCGGGTCGAACACCGACACGAACGGCTGCACGACCCAGTCGCTCCCGCTCGGCACGCCGGTCACGATCCTCGGCGCCAACCATCCCGGCACGCTGGCCTACAACTCGTGGATCGCCATGCAGGCGAACCATGAGGCCGACGCGAATGCCTGCGCCTACAACGACCTGGCGCTCGTCAAGATCGACCCAGCCGACGTCGGTCTCGTCGACCCGAACATCCCGCATTGGGGTGGCCCCGGCGGCATCAACACCACTGGCACGGCGTCGGGCGACTCCGTGTACTCGTACGGCAACTCGATCCTGCGCCTCGGCGTCACGGCGCTGAGCCCCAAAGTCGGTATCAGCGGCGGCGACGACGGCAACGGCTGGACTCACATCGTCACCACCGTGAGCCCTGGCATCCCCGGTGACTCGGGCAGCGCCTTTCTCGACGCCAACGGCAACGCCCTCGGCGACCTGAGCACGCTGTCGGTCGGCGTCCCTGGAGGCGTGCAGAACAACGTGAGCGACCTCAACCACGAGCTCGACTACATGCACAGCCATGGCGGACCGGCCGCCAACCTCGTGCTCGGCACCACCGCGTTCGACGGCAGCCAGCTCCCGCTCGACACCAACCACCCGGTCGACGACCCCGTGGGCGGGCTCCAGAGCTTCCTCGGGCTCTGATCAGCCGCACCTCGGCAGGGATCGACCTGGCTCATGCCGTGCGCAATGCCACGGTCGGCGGCATCCGAGACGCTCGAACGGCCGGCATCAGGCCGGCGACGGCGCCGATGAGGATGGCCGAGCCGATGCCGCCGGACCACGCCGCGGCAGGGATCACGACGGCCCAGCTCTTCGAGCTGGCGTAGACCGCCGTCGCCGCCACCCCGGCCACCACGCCGACGACGCCGCCCATGACGGCGAGCAGCATCGACTCACCGAGGAACTGGATGCGGATCTGACCTCGGGTGGCGCCGAGGGCGCGCCGCAGGCCGATCTCGGAGCGGCGTTCGAGGACGGCGATGACCATGACGTTGGCCACGCCGACCCCACCGACGAGGAGCGAGACGGCGCCGAGCCCGATGAACAGGCCGCTGAAGGCGTTCTTGGCCTTGGCTCGGGCCACCAGGGCGTCAGAGGGCCGGCTGACGTCGACCTCGTTGGGAGCTTCGGGATTGGCGGTGGCCGCCAAAACATCGTGAACGGCGGCGACGCTGCTCGTTCGGGCCCGCACATAGACGGTCGTTGGGTGGCCGTCGAAGCGCAGGAACTGTTGGGCGGCGGGGAAGCCGACGAGCACGGCGCTGTCGACCTCGGAGGCGAGGGCGGCGGGGTTGAGGATGCCGGCGACATAGAACCATTGGCCGTCGAGCCAGATGCGCTCGCCGATGAAGACGCGGGAGATGCCGAGGCGTTGGGCGGCCGCCGAGCCGAGCACGGCGACCGGTTGGGTGGCGGTGGCGGCGTCGAGGAAGGCGCCCCGGGCGACGGTGGTCCCGACCGCGGCGGGCAGGTTGAGACTCGTCGCGGCGACCGACAGGGCGCTGGTCTGCACTCGGGGGATGAGCGGGCTTCGGTAGACCGACACGTCAGTGCCGCCGGTGTAGGCGACGGAGTTGACGGCGCCGATGCGGGCGATCATGCCCGGAGCCGCATCGGGGAGCTTGGCTGGCTTGCCGAACACGGTCTGGCCGTTCTTGACGGTGAGCAGGTTGGTGCCGAGCCGGTCGATCTCGGCCAAGAGGCCGGCCTGGGAGGACGAGGACAGCCCGAGTACGGCGACCATGGCGGCGATGCCGATGGCGATGCCGAGCGCAGAGAGGCCGGCCCGCAGGCGTCTGGTGCGCAGGCCGACGCTGGCCACCCGGGCCACGTCGGCGGGCGCCAACGCAGCCGGCGCTGGAATTGTGGCCGAGCTCAGCGCGACGACCCCAGCGACTGTGCTCGCGTCTCGTTCGACGGTGAGCTCGGGCGGCGGGCCGTGTCGGCCACGATGCGGCCGTCGAGCATCTCGACGCGCCGCGGCAAGCGGTCGGCCAGGCCGCGGTCGTGGGTGATGACGACGATGGTGGCTCCCTCGGCGTGGAGCTCCTCGAGGAGGGCGACGATGGCGGCGCCGGTGGCGCTGTCGAGGTTGCCGGTGGGCTCGTCGGCGAGGACGATGGCGGGCCGGCCGACGAGAGCGCGGGCGATGGCGACGCGCTGGCGTTCGCCGCCGGACAACTTGATGGGCCGGTTCGAGGTTCGGTGGCCGAGACCGACCCGGCCGAGTGCCTCGGCCGCCCGCTGGCGTCGGGTCGCGATGCGGACGCCGGCATACAACATGCCGTCGGCGACGTTGTCCAGCACCGACTGGTGCTCGGCCAGGAAGAACTGCTGGAACACGAACCCGATGCGCTGGGCCCGCAGGCCGGCGAGCTCGCGCTCGGACAGCGCCCCGACGTCCAGGCCGGTGACCCGGACGAGGCCCGTGCTCGGTCGGTCCAGCGTTCCGATGATGTGGAGCAGGGTGGACTTGCCCGACCCTGACGGGCCCACGATGGCCAGCAGCTCTCCCTCGTCGACCCGTAGGTCCACCCCCCGCAGCGCCTGGACGGGAGGCTCGCTCGGATAGGACTTGGTGACCGCCTCGAGCTCGAGCACAGGCACGGTCATGACCCGGCCACCTGCACTTGCTGGCCGGCTTGGACATCGGGACCGCTGATCTGGACCAGGCCGTCGGCGTCGTCGAACAGCCCGAGCGTCACCTTCGCCAACCGGCGCGCGCCACCGGCCGACACGACGTCAACGGCGTACCCGCCTCCGGGCATCGCCAGCAGCGCGGTGACGGGGACGACGAGGGCGTTGGCGGCGCTGGCAGTGGTGATGGACACCTGGACGGGCGCGGCATCGAGGATGCCCGTCGCCGCGCTGTCGTTGGGACTGATGTCGACCTCGACCGTGGGCGGGACGTTGGCGTCCGCTCCGGACGTGGACGGTGGGGCCTTGGCGACGGTGCCCACCGCGCTCACCGTCGCCGGGGTGGTTCGGTTGTCCGGCAGGGTGATCGTCACCGGGTCGCCGACCTTGACCTGGGCCTGCTGGGCGGCGTCGAGCTGCACGGTCACCTGCCGGGTCGTCGAGGTGAGGTCGAGCACCGGCGCCCCGGGCTGCACGGCGGCGGTCAGCTTGGCCGAGACGGCCGTGACGCGCACGGCGCCGGGCTGGAAGACCACCGAGCCCAGCAGCAGCTCGCCGGTCTGGGTGAGGCCCGACGCCTGCTGGAGGCGCGCGATGGCCGCCGCAGTGGCACCGGTGAACGCGTCGGAGTGGGCGAGGCCTGGGTCGTAGCCGAGGTCGGCCAGGTTCTGGTTGAGCTCGCTCACGTCTGGCCCGGCCGACATGCCCGGCACGAAGGCCCGCCACTGCACGACGGCGCCGTACAGGAGCGGGACCGGTTGGCCGGCGACGGCGAACAGCGCCTGGCCGCGGCTGACGACCTGGCCGACAGCGGGCAGCGCCGTGTAGGTCGACGTGGGCCCGTCCACCACGGCTGACGCGTGGGCGGCCGTGGCCGCGGACTGGGCGGCTGCCAACGCCTGCTCGGCGTTGGCCACGCCGGTCTGCGCCTGGGCGGCACTCTGGTAGTCGGCCAACAGCTTGGCGTTGTCGTTCGCCGTCTGGCGGTCGACAGCGAGCGTCGCCTGCGCGCCGCGCCACGCGTTCTGGGCACCACTGAGGTTCTGCTGAGCGGTCGCGAGCTGCTGGTCGGCCTGGGCGACGGCCGGCGGTGGGGTGCCGACGGGCGCGATGACGCTCGTGGCGCCGGCGAAGCCCAGGGTTCCGTTGACCTGCTGCTGGGATGTCAGCGTCCGCTCGGTGATGGTCGCGAGCGAGGAGCCGGCGGCCTTGTCGACGACGCCATGGGGCTTGGCGCCACCCGACCGGGTCACCCTCCACGCCGCGATGGCACCGCCGGCCACGGCCACGGTGACGACGATGGCAACGCCCCGGCGGCCGAGGCGTTGACGCAGGCGACCGAGGCGGCGCCGCCGCGGGACCGTCGGGGAGGGGACGACGTGTTCGCTCATCCGTGTTGCAGGCCCCGCCGCATCATCCGCCCAGCCCGCCGGTGGACGGCATCTGGGACTTGCAGGTGTCCATGGCCGACTGCAACTGCTGGGAGCTCGACCCGCCGCCGGAGACCTGCACCTGGCCGCCCGAGAACTTCGGATCCGGGAAGTTCGGCATCCCGTGTGAGCGGATGCACTTCGCCCAGTCCAGCCACGCCTGCTGCTGGGCCGACGAGAGCTCCTGGCCGGTGGACTGCCACGGCGACGGCAGGTCCTTGCACGCCTGGAGCGCCCCTTGGAACGCAGCCGAGTGCCCGTCGATGCCGGCGGTCCTGTAGCCGTAGCCGCCGCTCGGGGTCTGCACCGGGTCGGGGAAGTTCGGGACCCCGTGGCTGCGCATGCACTGCGAGTAGGCCTCTGCTTGGGCGAGCGGCGTCTGCCCCGACGAACCTGATGCTGCGGCCGGGGCAGCGGTCGTCGTCGGCTGCGAGCCGGCGGCAGGGACCGTCGGCGACTTCGATCCACCCGAGCAGGCGGCGACGGTGACTCCCATGGCGACGGCCGCGGCCGCCATGAGCTGCGATGGACGCACGATTCGTTCTTTCGGCATGCCTTCCAGTGAACGCAGTGAGGTGTTGCCGGCACGTATGTGGTTTTCGATATGCCAGCGATATGCATGCGCCTCGTACCGTGGAGACCGATGCGTGTGCTGGTCGTCGAGGACGAGCCGTTCATGGCAGAAGCCATCCGTGACGGGCTGCGCCTGGAAGCGATCGCCGCGGACCTCGCCGGCGACGGCGACACCGCCTTGGAGCTGTTGCGCGTCAACGCCTATGACATCGCCGTCCTCGATCGCGATATCCCCGGGCCCTCCGGCGACGAGATCGCCAAATGGATCGTCGCCTCAGGCAGCGGCACGCCGATCCTCATGCTCACCGCTGCCGACCGCCTCGACGACAAGGTCACCGGGTTCGGACTCGGCGCCGACGATTACCTCACCAAGCCGTTCGACCTCCGAGAGCTCGTGCTCCGTCTCAGAGCGCTCGACCGCCGGCGCGCCCACAACAGGCCACCGGTGCGGGAGATCGCAGGCCTGCGGCTGGATCCGTTCCGCCGCGAGGTCTACCGCGACGGCCGCTTCGTCCCCCTGACGAGGAAGCAGTTCGCCGTGCTCGAAATCCTCGTCGGTGCAGAAGGCGGAGTCGTCAGCGCCGAAGAGCTCCTGGAACGGGCGTGGGACGAGAACGCAGACCCGTTCACCAACGCCGTGCGCATCACGGTCTCGGCACTGCGCAAGCGCCTCGGCGAACCCTCGATCATCGCCACCGTGCCCGGCGTCGGCTACCGCATCGACGCCCAACCGGACACCGGCGCGTGAGCAACACGCCCGTGGAGAGACGCGCCGGTCTCAGCGTTCGGCTCAAGCTCACCCTCAGTTACGCCGGCTTCCTCATGCTCGCAGGTGGCGTGCTGCTCGTCGCCGGGTACTTCTCTCTTTCGCGTGGCGTGCATCCCGGTGTGGTTTTCCTCGTGCGCAGCCACGCCGATCTCCTGCGCAATTTCGCTCCGATCGCCGCGATCGTCATGGCGTTCCTGCTGGTGTTCGGTCTGCTGGGCGGATGGATCCTCGCCGGGCGCATGCTCGCCCCCCTGACCCGGATCACCGACGCCACGCGCATGGCCGGAACCGGATCGCTCTCTCACCGAATCCGGCTCCCGGGCCGCAGAGACGAGTTCCGCGAACTGGCCGACGCCTTCGACACCATGCTCGCTCAGCTCGAAGCACACGTCGCCGAGCAGCAGAGATTCGCAGCCAATGCCTCCCACGAGCTGCGCACGCCGCTGGCGATCACGCAGACGCTCCTCGACGTCGCCCGCAACGGTCCGGACGGCGTCAATGGGGAGCTCGTCGAGCGCCTGCACGCCGTCAACACCCGGGCGATCGACCTCACCGAAGCCCTGCTCGTCCTCAGCCGCGCCGACCAACGGTCGTTCACCCGAGAACACGTCGATCTCTCCCTCGTCGCCGAGGAAGCCACCGAAACGCTGCTCCCGCTCGCAGAGAAGCGCGGCGTCACCATCGAGACCTCCGGCGACATGACGCCGACCGTGGGCTCCCATGCGCTCCTGCTGCAGTTGACGACGAACCTTCTGCACAACGCGATCGTCCACAACCTGCCTGAGCGGGGCACCGTGCGCGTGAAGACCAGCGTTGACGCCACGAGTGCGGTGCTCGCCGTCGAGAACACCGGCGAGCACCTCGCCCCACAGCTGGGTGCCACGCTCGACGAGCCGTTTCAGCGCGGGACCAAACGCATACGCGCCGACCATGCAGGTGTCGGCCTGGGGCTGGCAATCGTCAAGAGCATCGCCCAAGCTCACGAGGCAACACTCACCCTCACCCCCCGGGCTGCCGGGGGGCTCTGTGTCACGGTCCGATTCCCCGCCGCTGCGCTATGAGGTGATGCCGGTGCGCGTGAACGTCATGTGCGTGACGCCGCTCGGCGATGACGTGGCCTCGATCGCGTAGTTCTCCTCGAGGCTCTCCAGACCCTCCCAGAGGAGCACGCCGCGGCCGAGCAGGATCGGAACCACGACGACGTGCATGTGGTCCACGAGCCCCGCAGCGAGGAAGTCGCGGACGACGGTGACGCCCCCGCCGATGCGCACGTCGAGTCCACCTGCGGCTTCGCGGGCCGCTTCCAGCGCCTCGGCGGGGGATGCGTCGACGAAGCGGAACGTCGTGCCACCCTCCATGTCGATGGACGGCCGTGGATGATGCGTGAGGACGAACACCGGAGTGTGAAACGGCGGGTGCTCGCCCCACCAGCCCTTCCATTGCGGGTCGTCGTACCAGCCTGGCGGGCCGAACTTCCCCGCTCCCATGATCTCGGCGCCGATACCGACGTCGTGCTGACGCGCGAAGGCGTCGTCGACGCCGCCGGTGCCCCCGGTTCCGCCGAACATCGCCCGGCCCCACCTCGACGCGAACATCCACTGATGCAAGCGATGGCCGGCATGGCCGAATGGCGTGTCGAGACTCTGGCCGTCGCCGGTCCCGAAGCCGTCGAGCGAGATCGAGAAGTTCTGGACACGCGTCAGCGACATGGTCGTCTCAGTCGGCCCAGTCGGCCGCGGTCATCTGGCTCTGTGCAGCGAGCTCCTGCAGGAACCGCGGCATCCGCCCAGCACCGAAGTCGTAGAAGCGGACCCACGTCGGCGTGATCGCGATGCGAGCCATTCGCTCGTACATGCGTCGCACGTTGTCCTCGAACTCGGCGGCGGCGTCGGCGTCCATGGTTCGTCTGGCAGCGGCGAGGTCCTCCGGCACCACTCCGTCGACGATCTCGACGCTCGCCCGCCCGCGTATCGACAGCGATCGGGCCTGGCCCGGCGTGTTGCCGCCATCGATGGCCAGCGCCACCTCCGGGTGATTCGACAGCGCCGAGACCTTGGGTGCCGTGGTGGCCGTGGCGATCACGAACTCGTCGCCGGTCCAGAAGAAGCCGACCGGGACGACGCGCGGTGCGCCGTCGTTGCCGAGGTAGGCCAGATGGGCGCCCGACGTCGAGTCGAGCAGCTCGCTGGCGCCGGGCTCGGCCAGCTCGGCGTCGATCTCTTGTCGGTCCATGCACGTCCTCTTCGCCATACGGTGGCGCATCACGCCTCATCGGCTGAGACGGAGCACTGTGGGCGACCTTATCTACACAGCGAACGTGTCCCTCGACGGCTTCATCGAGGACGCCGGCGGCAACTTCGACTTCACCACGCCCGACGACGACGTCTTCGTCTTCATCACCGACCTCGAGCGGTCCGCCGGCACCTACCTGTACGGCAGGCGCCTGTACGAGACGATGGCCGTCTGGGAGACGGACCCTGGCTTGGCCGCCCAATCGCAGCTCATGGCCGATTTCGCCGACATGTGGAGGACGGCCGACAAGGTCGTGTACTCGACGACGCTCGAGGGCGTGTCGACCGCCAAGACTCGGCTGGAACGCCGTTTCGATCCCGACGCCATCCGAGCGATGAAGGCTGCCGCCCCCGGCCACCTGACCGTAGGTGGAGCGAACCTTGCCCGGCAGGCGTTCGAGGCCGGGCTCGTCGATGAGTGCCGGCTGTTCGTCGCCCCCGTCGTCGTCGGCGGAGGCAAGCCCGCGCTGCCGCGCGACATGCGCCTCGACCTCGAGCTGGCCGACGAGCAGCGCTTCAGTAGCGGGACGATCTACGTCCGCTACCGGATCGCGACCTGATCGCAGCCACCGACGGGCCAGAGGCGCTCCCGGCAGAACCGAAACCCGCTCGTGAGCAGACACTTCACGTTGGTGGCGGGGGTTGGCCCACCGACAGCCACGCCTCTCACACCACCCAGTCTCGGATCTCGTCTCCAGGCGTCGACGGGGCGCGCCGACCGTTCGCGGTGCGGACAACCGCACCGCGGCTCAGCTCGACGTGAGCGGGGGTGTCGCAGGACGACAACCGTGTGCCTGCAGCCAGGTGATGAGGTTGTCGCGTTGAGTGCCCGGCGCCGAGGCGGCATCGAGCGGTGTGCCGGTCGCGTATTCGGGGACCCAGTCGGCGTCGGCCCCGCGGTTCAGCAGGCACTCGGCGGCACGCCGTTGTCCGCCGGCGCAGGCGTGCCAGAACGCCTGGGACACACGCGTCGGTGGCGGTGCGTCCCCGAGCAGCTCGTCGAGGCGGTCCAGCAGCCCCAACGCGGCAGCGCACCATGGCTCGTCGACGCGAGCGCCGCGGGCGACGAGAAGGCGGGCCACCTCCCAGCAGCCGTACCCGACGGCGTTGGCGAGCGGCGTCCCGATCGAACCATCGGGTGCTTCAATGTCAGCGCCCGCGTCGATGAGCGCAGCAGCGACATGCGCGTCGTCGCTGCTGGCCGCCCAGTGCAGCGGCGTCTCGTCGCCGGGCTCGGGGCGAACGTTCGGGTCGGCGCCGGCCGCGACCAGCGTCCGGACGACCTCCGGACCGTTCGGGAAGTACCCCGGCCAGTCCGTCACGACATGCAGGGCCGTCCGTGTCTTGTATCTGCCACCCAGGGGAGCCTGCACCAACGCCGGATGGTCGAGGAGGAGTTGGCGAAGGCGCGGCACGTCACCGGCCTGGATGGCCGCCACTGCTGCATCGGCAACTTCAGGAGAGATGCTCACGCGGGAGTCAATGTCTGCTTGGCGGCGAGTTCGGCAACCCGGTTGCGTGGAAGCGGTGCCTCACCATTCCAGCATCTACCCCGTCGGCACCGCGTTCCGCTCGATCGACCACGGAGTTCGCGTGCCGCCGATGAGTGTTCAGATTCGCGACGTCTGATCCACCGGTGGCTGTGAGAGAGGATGGCATGAGCGGCGAAGGGATTCTCGGTGAAGATGATGTCGGGAGCGACATGACCGCGCCAATGGCTCGACTCGACCGCTCGGGCTCCATCGTCGTCGCCGCCTCTCCGGAGGCGCTCTACGACATGGTTTCGGACGTGACGCGCATGGGCGAGTGGAGCCCAGTGTGCAACGCGTGCTGGTGGGACGAGGGCGACGCCCCCCGCGTCGGCGCGTGGTTCACCGGACGCAACGAGCTGGCGGGGCGCACGTGGGAGACACGGGTGCAGGTCGTCGCTGCCGATCGAGGGCGCGAGTTCGCCTTCGTCGTCGCCGACCATGGCGCCCGATGGGGCTTCACCTTCCGGCGCGTGGATGCCGGCACTGACGTGACCGAATCATGGTTGTTCCCGGCCGAATCGGTGACCGCGTTGGAAGAGCAGATCGGTGCCGAGGCCGCCAATGCGCAGATGGTGTGGCGCAGCGAGCAGTCGCGTCGCGAGATCCACGACACGCTGGCCGCCATCAAGCGGGCGGCCGAGCGCTGATCGTCGCGATCAACGACCGTCAGGCGCGAGGCGGGCGGCGTAGGCGGCGAGGCGTGCGGCCAGCTCCTTCGGTCGGCTGAAGGCGACGCAGTGGCCGCCGTCCATCTCCTCGGGCGTGATGCCGAGCCGCTCTCGCAGGACCCGGCGCTGGAAGTCGGCCGGGAACATGCGGTCGTGCCGGCAGATGATCGCCATGGTGGGCACCTCCGGCCACGCCGGAAGCGGCCACGGCTTCTCGAACGGGGTGTCGGACTGGCGGGGCTCTCCGCGGGCGAGCACCTCGGCGAGCACGTCATCGGGAACGTCGTGGAAGAATTCGGTGACCACGTCGAACTCACCGTCGATGGAGCGGCCTTCGCGCTCGGCCGCCGCCCGTCGAGCCTCACCCGATCCGGTGTTCGCCCACCACTCGCCCGCCGATTCGCCCGGTGCGGGCACCATGGCGTTGAGGAGAACGATCAGGCTCACCGGGACACGGTCACAGAGGAGTGGTGCGACGAACCCTCCCATGGACTGCGCCACCACGATGAGGTCGCCTGTGCGGTCGCCGATCGCCTCGACGACGGCGTCGGCGTACTCCTGAAGTCCGGCCGCGTCGTCGCCGGCGGGCAGGTCGGGGGTTACGGCCTGGTGGCCGGCGCCTTCGAGCTCGGGCACGACGTAGTGCCAGTAGAAGGAGTCCCCGCCCGCGCCTGGTATCAGAACGTAGGTCGCCATCGAGAACCTACGACGAGCCCGACGCCCGCGATTCATCGGCGGCTGAAGTCACCCCGGCGCCGAGCACCGGGCCTTACCCACGCTTCAACCAGATCCGAAGAGCCTTCAATTGGTGGCGGGGGTTGGATTTGAACCAACGACCTTCGGGTTATGAGCGGATCGGTCACCAAGTCGGCGTCGTGGGCGCTGGTGCCCGTCAGGTCCGGCTCAGCCCATGTTGTCGCAGGTCAGCGACCCTGTTGCCGGGTTCCTCGTGCCCTTCCGTGGGCGGCGGGCGGAGGTGGGAGGCGCGGCGTCTGATGACAAATCTGATGACAAGCGGGAGTCAGGCCACGGTGCGGTCGAGGAGGTGGCGGTTCTTCTCGACCGAGCCGGGGAGGATCGTGAAGTGGACCTGGCCGTCGTCGTCGACGGCGACGACTCGGACGACTGCGGCTGCCTGTCGGTTGCCGGCGAGCAGCATCGCACCGGGCCGTACTCGCTGAGCGTCGCGAGCGTCGGACAGCGTCGACCAGCCCAGGCCATCGTCGTCCTGGGCGTTGAGATCAGCGATGAGGTCGAGGTCTTCCATCGGGTCAGAGCTCCGGGTTTCGTCAGTCCTCATGGTACGAGTTGATCCAGCGCTGGTGCTCGCAGCGCCCGAGGCGGACGGTGCCGTCGTCGAGATCGTCGAAGGCGACCGTGAAGTGACGTGGGTTCCGTCCGGTCGGTTCGAGCCGGAACCCCGCGGTACGTAGGGCGCCGACCCTCATGAGCGTGAGGACGGGGAAGCGCACGAGTGGAGGCTCCTGCGCCAGTTCGTCGACGGTGACGTCACGCGCGGCGAAGACCGAGATGCCGAACGTCCCGTAGATCGAGTGGTACCGCAGGGCATCGTCGCGAAGGGTCTCCTCGTCGAGCTCGCCGCCGCGCACGACGACGATGTCGTCGTCGTCCAGAGAGTCGCCGGCTCGGAGGTAGCGGTGCTTCGCCATTGCCGCTCCAGCCTGCCTCGACTCCCGCAGCGTCGCGGACTACACCGCACACGACGCCGCCCGCGGCCGTTGTCCCCGATGTCATCTGTGATCTCAGCTGGCGATGGTGAGGCCCTTCACCGCGTGGTGGCGGCCGCTGACACTCGCCCCGTGACAAACGCGGCGGGCAGCGACTCGAGCGCGTGCAACGTGGCGATCGGTCGCCACTGCGGCTCGTCGGTGGCGAGCTCTAGGTCGGGAAGGTTGATGAGCGCGCTGAGAGCGATCTGTGCCTCGGCGCGGGCGAGTGGAGCGCCGAGGCAGTAGTGGGCGCCAGCGCCGAAGGCCACGTGGCGGCGAGCGTCGCGGTTGATGTCGAGTGCGTCGGGTGACGGGAACACGGTTGGGTCGTGGTTGGCGTCGTGCATCATGGCGATGACCTGCTCGCCGGGCGGAACGGGTCGTCCGTCGAGGAGCGTGTCGTGGCGCGCGACGCGCGCGACGCGTCGAACCGGGCTGTCGTAGCGCAAGAGCTCCTCGACCGCGGCCGCCATGAGTTCGGGGCGTGCACGCAGCAGCGCGCGCTGATCGGGATGCCGCAGCAGCGCGCGCAAGCCGTTGCCGATGAGGTTCATCGTCGTCTCGTGGCCGGCCACGAGCACGAGCAGGACCGTCGCGAGGAGCTCGTCGGCGCTGAGGCGGCCCCCGGCGTCCTCGACGGCGACGAGCGCGCTCATGAGGTCATCCCTGGGGTCGTGTCGGCGCTGTTCGAACAAGGGTACGAGGTACGCGGTGAACGTCAGGGCGGCGCCAGCGGATCGGCCGTACTCCTCAGCTGTCGCGTCGAGGTCGATCACGGCGGCCATGTCTGGCGTCAGAGAGCGGAACAGGTCGCGGTCGCCGGCGGGGACGCCGAGCAGCTCGCAGATGACCGTCACGGGCAGCGGGTACGCGAAGTCGCTGATCACGTCGAGCGCTCCGGCTTCCCGTAGCGGTGCCAGCAGTTCCTCGGTGACCTCGGCGATACGTGGCCGGAGTCGCTCGATGCTTCGCGGCGTGAACGCCTTGCTGATGAGCCCGCGGACGCGTGTGTGGTCGGGCGCGTCCATGAACAGCAGCACAGATGAGAGCGCGTCGGCGGCGAGGTCCGGGACTTGGGAGGCTCGGCGCGGGTCGCTGGTCCAGTCCGCGCCTCGCAACACGGTCTGCACGGCAGCGTGTGACGTCGCCGTGTGAGGCGCCCGGGTCATGCCGTGTCCTTCGCGGCGAAGAAATCGGCCTCGCGCCGTCCGAGCTCGGTGGTCGGTGTCAGCGTTCGCTGTTCTTCGAAGATGGCCCGCCAGTCGGCCGTTGCTCGGAGGTCGCCGAGGATCGAGTACAGCCCGGCGAAGAGGCGGTTGGTGAAGACGAAGTCCTTCGGGACAGTGACTCGGCGCATGACCTCCTTGTCCATGTCGGCCATGCGGCCGAGCATCTCGGCGACGAACTCCGGCTTGAACGTGAACGGCTGCTCTCCGACCAGCGGCTCGAAGTTCTGGCGGTACCACGCGAGCGTCTTGTCGGCGGGCGGTGGATCGTCGGCGCGGGCGAACCCGTGGTCGATGAAGTTCTGCACCAGGCGTTCGCCGTCTCCGGCGAGCGCGGCCTCGATCTGGCCGAACGCGCCGCGGTTGAAGCTCGGAGTGGCGCGCTTCACGCATCCAAAGTCGAGGAACGTGACGGTGCCGTCGTCGTGGAACAGATAGTTGCCTGGGTGCGGATCGGCGTTGAACATGCTCAACCGGGCCATGCTCCCGAAGAAGAAGCGGTACACCGCTTCCCCCCAGCGGTCGCGCAGCGCTTGGTCGGCGTCGCCGATCTCGCTCCACCGGAGTCCGTGAGCCATCTCCATCGTGAGCACGCGGTCGGCGGACAGCTCCGGGAAGACGGCGGGCACCCGGAAGAACGGATGACCCTGATAGCGGTCGGCGAACTCGGCCTGGTTGGCGAGCTCGGTCCGGTAGTCGAGCTCTTCGCTGAACCGCTCGGCGATCTCGTCGGCGATCGCACGCACATCGAAGTTGCGGTACTGCGGGACGACGCCCTTCGCGATCTTCAGGAAGGTGAAGAGCAGCTCGGTGTTCGCCAAGTCGTCGCGGATCGCGTCGGCCACGCCCGGGTACTGCACCTTGACCGCGACCTCCGTGCCGTCATGAAGCCGCGCTGCGTGGACCTGCCCTATCGACGCAGCCGCGATCGGTGTCGCTGAGAACTCAGCGAAGAGCTCCTCCGGCGGATGGCCGAGCTCGCTCTCGACCATCGCCGCCGCCAACTCCGGCTCCATCGGTTCCGCATCGGCTTGCAGCGACGCCAAGGCGTTGCGATAGACGGCGCCGTACTCACCGCCGACCGCCGCGCTGAAGTCGACGAAGGACAGGATCTGACCGACCTTCATCAGCACACCCTTGGAGCGCGACAGCGTGTCGGCGTAGCGCTCCGCGTTGCGAAGGTGGAACTCGAGGCTCGCGCCACGCTTGCCGGTCAGCCGCCGGCGGAGCACCTCGGCGACACCGCCACCCGCGGCACGGGCCGTCGTCGACACAAGTGGAGCAGTGCGCCGTACTCGTCCCTGGGGAACCGTCATTCGCAATCACCTAACCGCTCACTGAGTGTTCCTCAGTGTATACTTAGACAGTGCCGAGTTCGTCAGCTTCGACCCGCGACCGCCTGCTCGACGAAGCGATGCGGTTGTTCGGCGAGCGCGGCTACGACGCGACCTCCGTCGCGGAGATCGAGCGCTCGGCGGGCCTCACCCCGGGCGCCGGTGGCCTGTTCCATCACTTCCGCAACAAGGAAGCGGTGCTGGCGGCCGGGATCGAGCGTCAGCTCGCCCGGCTCGAGGCGGTGCGCCAGATCCGGGGTGCGATCCCGCCTCTTGGCGACGTGCGGGCCGAGCTCACGCTCGTCGCGCGGTACGTCTTTCTCGAACTCGACGAAGAACAGGAGCTGCTGCGGGTCCTCATCTCCGAGGGGCGTCAGCGTCCCCACTTGCTGGCCGGCGCCGTGGACCAGGTCGTGCGTGGCACGTTCAACGAGTTCGCCTCGCTGCTCGCGCGCTCAGGCGGTACCGAGGTCGGCGCCGCGCTCGCGTTGGGTTCGCTCGTCGCCTTCGCGTCAGCGGAGCTGCTGCTCGGCCAAGCACCGGTCGAAGCCGATCGTGAAGTCGTCATCGCCACGTGGGTCGAGATGGTGATGGGACTCCTTGCGGCACCAACGTGAACGGAGAAGCGCTCGGTCGAAGCGGATGACCTTCGGGTTGTGTCCGGTCCTTCGGGTTCTCAGGCCCGTGACCAGCAACTTGTCATCAGGAGCGACGACAAACGCGATGACAAAGGTCAGCCGCAGACGCGCCAGAGGGGCTCCCGGCGCAACCGGAAACCCCTCCTGAGCAGGTACTTCGAGTTGGTGGCGGGGGTTGGATTTGAACCAACGACCTTCGGGTTATGAGCCCGACGAGCTACCAGACTGCTCCACCCCGCGGCGTACTTCTCAGGTTACCGCGGGTCCACCAGGTGGCCAAACGGTGTCTGTACCCTCCGCGCATGCGTTGGAGGAGGCGTCGACAGGCCGCGTCCACCGAGATCGTGCTGGCACCGCGGGTGGAGCGGGCGCTGGTGGCCATCGCCACCCACGCCGAGCAGCTCGACAGCCGCATCCTGCGCCTCGAGCGTCAGCTGGAGGACGCCACCCTTCGCGCGCCGACGCAGGAGGACCTCCTCGACGTGCGCATGCACTCGGCCCGGGTGGCGGCCGACCTGGCCCGGGTCACGGTCGAGCTGCGGGCCGAGATCGAGGACAAGGTGGCGGCGTCGGCGGCCAAGGAGAGCCGCCTGCGCACGCTGGCCGAGAGCATCGCCGACCTGTCAGACGCCCTCGACACCACACCGCAGGACTGGGCCGCCAGCGCCTGACACCCGCTTTGTGGACGTTTACGCGCCTCTGGGGGCGGCAAACGTCCACGAAACGCAGAGGTCAGGCTGACGCGGTGGTCGTCGGTGGTGAGCCCCCCGCAGGCGGCGGGGCGGGCCCGCTGACCGCGGACTGGGTCTGGGCCTGGCGGACGAGGTCGCTGGCCTTGTTGACGTCGGACTGGTAGCGGGCCAGGTCGCCGGCCTGGAGGGCGTTCTGG
>CADDZP010000032.1 GCA_902812475.1 Actinomycetota bacterium
CTCGTGCGGCGCCAACGGAGGCAACACCGACGTCGGCGTGACGGCCAACAGCATCACGCTCGCCAACGTCTCGCTCCTGACCGGTCCCGTCCCCGGCCTGTCCAAGGGAGCCAAGGACGGCACGCAGGCGTTCTTCAACCACCAGAACTCCCAGGGCGGCGTGTGCGGTCGCCAGCTGAAGCTCGACGCCCGCGACGACCAATTCGACTCCAACCAGAACAAGGCCCAGTACCAGGACGCCATCGGCAAGGACTTCGGCTTCGTCGGCTCCTTCTCAGTCGTCGACGAGGGCGGCTCGTCGGTGCTGGCCGCCCACCCCGACGTCCCCGACGTCGCCTACGCCCTGTCCCACGCCCACTTCAACCTGCCCAACAACTTCTCGCCGCAGCCCCTGCCGCCCGGGTGGCGCCTCGGCTCGCTCAACTACTTCAAGCAGAAGTTCGGGCCCGACGTCATCTCCCATATGGCGATCCTGATCGAGGACGCCCAGTCGGCCAAGGATGCGGCCGACGGCGAGATCAAGGCGGCCAAGTCGGTTGGCTACAACTTCGTCTACAGCAGGGTCGTCGAACCCACCGAGGCCAACTTCACCTCCGACGTCGTGGCCATGCAGCAGAAGGGCGTCAAGGGGATCATGATGACCGGCGAGGTCGGCGCCTTCGTCCGGGTGGCCAAGGCCATGAAGCAGCAGAACTTCTCCGTGCCGTTCGCCAACTGGGGGGCCAACGCCTACGACCCGGCGTTCGTCACGTCCGACGCGGCACCGGCCACCAACGGGTCCCTGATCGACCAGCAGCTGGCCATGTTCCAAGGGGAGGACAATCTCCCCGAGGTCCAGCTGTTCAACACCTGGCTCAAGCGGGTCGGAGGCAAGCCCGACATCTTCGCCGCCTTCGGCTGGGAGTCGGCCCGGCTGTTCGTGCAGGCGTTGACGGCGGCAGGCGCGAAGCCCACACGCGCCAACGTCTTGGCCGAGCTCAAGAAGATCGACAACTTCGACGGCAACGGCATGCTCGCCCCGGCGGGTCCGGCATCGAAGCGGCCGCCGGTGTGCTTCATCGTCATCAGCGTGCAGAACGGAAAGTTCGTGCGGGCCGATCCACCGTCGGGTTACATCTGCAACCAGGGCGACTACTTCCGGGCATGAGCTGAGGAGGGTGGCGTGACCGAGTTCCTCGCTTTCACCATCACGGGGATCGTCACCGGCGCGGTCTACGCGGTGGCGGCGAGCGGGTTGGTCGTCACCTATACGACGTCGGGCATCTTCAACTTCGCCCACGGAGCCATGGGCATGCTCATGGCGTTCCTCTACTGGCAGCTGCGCGTGCATCTGCACTGGCCGGCGCCGCTTGCGCTGATCGCCGTCCTCTTCGTGCTGGCGCCGCTGTTCGGCGCCGTCATCGAGCGCATCCTCATGCGCAATGTGCGGGGCTCGGACACGGGCGTGGCCCTCATGGTGACCCTCGGTCTGCTGCTGTTCCTCATCGGGTTGGCCCTGACCT
Source organism: Actinomycetota bacterium (assembly GCA_902812475.1). Lineage (GTDB taxonomy): Bacteria > Actinomycetota > Acidimicrobiia > Acidimicrobiales > AC-14 > CADDZP01. Next base: position 1,503 of record CADDZP010000032.1, read on the forward strand.
GGTGGAAGCAGACCGAGCCCCGGGCCCTGCCCGAGTTCTTCGCCGGCCACAGCGTGCGCATCTTCAGCGTCAACGTCACGTGGCACGAGCTGATCTCCATCGCCATGGCGGGGGTGGTCGCTGTGGTCCTCCGCCTCCTCCTGTTCCGGACGCGCACAGGGATCGCCATGCGCGCCGTCGTCGACGATCGTGATCTCACTGCTCTCAACGGCGGGCGTCCGTCACGTGTGTCGGCCATGAGCTGGGCGCTGGGCACCATGCTCGCCGCCTTGGCCGGGATCCTCCTGGCGCCGAAGCTGGGCATGAGCGTCTTCAACCTCACGTTCCTGGTCATCACCGCCTACGCGGCCGCCATCGTCGGCCAGCTCAAGAGCCTGCCGTTGACGTTCGCGGGGGCCCTGGCCCTGGGGCTGGGGGAGGCCTACGCCGTCGGGTACCTGCCGACGAGCGGGTTCCTGTCCCACGTCAAGCCCAGCCTCCCGATGATCTTCCTGTTCGCCGTGCTGCTGTTCCTGCCCCAGGTCCGACTGCGGATCGGCCGGGTGGTGGGCGGGCGGTCGGTGCGGGTGCCGAGCTGGCGCGAGGTCGGCGTCGCCGGCGTGGCGCTCGTGGTGGCGTCGTGGATCATCGCCGCCTCGTTGGGCAGCGCCGACCTGGCCAGCATGGGTCAGGGTCTCGCCTTCGGGATCATCATGCTGTCGCTCGTGCTGCTGGCCGGCTACGGCGGCCAGACGTCGTTGTGTCAGATGACGTTTGTCGGCATCGGCGCCGTGGTAGCGGCCAAGATCTCCCACGGCGGCTCGCCGATAGGGGTCATCGCCGCCGCCGGCGCGGCCGGTGCGGTGGGGGCCGTCATCTCCCTGCCCGCCCTGCGCCTCACCGGGCTCTACCTGGCGCTGTCAACCCTGGCCTTCGCCGTCCTTGCCGACAACCTCTTCTTCCTGCAGGTCTTCGGTGGCGGTGGCGGGCTGGCCTTCCACCGGTTCAGCATCGTCGGCATCTCCTTCAACGGCGACGTGGCGTACACCGTCCTCCTTGCCGTCGTCTTCATGCTCATGGCCGCCTTCGTCCTCGCCATACGCCGGGGTCCGTTCGGGCGTCTGCTCTCGGCGATGAAGGACAGTCCCGCCGCGTGCGCAACCCTGGGACTGGACCTCACCCGCACGAAGGTGGCGGTGTTCGCCCTCTCGGCGGCCATGGCCGGTGTGGGCGGCGCCTTCTTCGGCGGGCTGCGCGGCAGCGTCAGCTCCAACGACTTCATCTACGTCCAGAGCCTCGTCGTCCTCCTGCTGGTCACCATCGGCGGGATCATGACGGTGCTGGGCGCCTTCCTGGGCGGCCTCTTCCTCGGGCCGGGCTTCTACGTCCTCGGGAAGATCGTCCATCTCGACGCTCTGACATTCCTCGGCGCCGGCCTCGGCGCCATGACGATCGCCCGCAGTCCGAACGGCGTCGTGGGCCAGATCAGCGGTGTCGTCGACCGGTTCCGACGACGACCGGCCCAGCCCGAACAGGGCATCACCGGCGTCGAGGTCATCGAGGAGGTGGAACGCGTTGTCGCTCCTGTCGGTTGAGGAGGTCAGCGTCCGCTTCGGCGGCGTGATGGCCCTGCAAGACGTGGATCTGACTGCCGACCCCGGGCGCGTCACCGGCCTCATCGGTCCCAACGGGGCGGGCAAGACGACGTTGTTCAACGTCATCACGGGGCTGCAGGACCCCACCGGTGGCAAGGTGCGCGTCGAAGGGAAGGACGTGTCGGGCCTCAAGGCCCACCAACGCGCCCGGCTCGGCATGGCCCGCACGTTCCAGCGACTCGAGGTGTTCGGGTCGTTGACGGCTCGGGAGAACGTCCTCGTCGCCGCCGAGATCCACCGGCGTTGGGCAAAGGACGGCTCCAATCCCAAAGAGGTCACCGAGCAGGTCCTCGAGCGGGTGGGGATCACCGACGCCGCCACCGAGCGGGTGGACGCCATGCCCACTGGCCTGGCCCGACTGGTCGAGCTGGCCCGGGCGCTCGCCGCCCAGCCCCGGCTGCTCCTGCTCGACGAGCCCGGGTCGGGCCTCGACACCCAGGAGACCGAGGCGTTCGGCGACCTCCTCGTCGACCTGGCCCACGAGGGTCTCGCCATCCTGCTCGTGGAGCACGACGTCGAGCTCGTCATGCGCGTGTGCGAGGTCATCCACGTCCTCGACTTCGGCCGCAAGATCGCCGAAGGGCCGCCGTCGCAGATCAAGGCCGACCCACGCGTGCAGGCTGCCTATCTGGGCACCGACGAAGAGGCGGCGCCCGACGAGGAAGTGGTCCGGCAGTGAGCGAGGCGAAGGCGAGCTGATGGCCGCCGCTCTCGAGCTCATCGGGATGCATGCCGCCTACGGGCGCATCGAGGTCCTGCACGGCGTCGACCTGGTCGTGCCCGAGGCGAGCGTGTTCGCCCTCCTCGGGCCCAACGGCGCGGGCAAGACGACGACGCTCAAGACGATCGACGGGCGCCTGCGGCCGACCCGGGGTTGCATCCACGTCGCCGGCACGCACGTCAACGGCGCCGCCCCCGACGCGCTGGCGCGGGCAGGTGTCATCAGCATTCCCGAGGGGCGCGGGATCTTCCCCAACCTCACCGTGGCCGAGAACGTCCGCATGATGACGTACGCGGGCAGGTCAGCCGACGAGGTCGAAGACGTCGCGTTCGGGCGGTTCCCCATCCTGGGCGAGCGGCGCAAGCAGGTGGCGGGCACGCTGTCGGGCGGCCAGCAGCAGATGCTGGCGATGGCCCGGGCCCTGAGCTCCAACCCCTCACTGCTCTTGGTCGACGAGCTGTCGATGGGCCTGGCCCCACTCATCGTCGCCGAGCTGTACGAGGTGCTCGCCCAGCTGGCTACCGACGGCGTCGCCATCCTGCTCGTCGAGCAGTTTGCCCGCACAGCGCTCGCCATCGCCGACTACGCGGCGATCATGGTCCAAGGAAAGGTTCAGCACGTCGGCCAGCCTGCCGATCTGGCAGACGTGGTGTCCGAGGCCTATTTGGGGGCTACTGCGTGAATTTCCGGCGCCTGACCCTGGTCGGATTCGTCGCTGTGCTGCTCGCCGGTTCCTCGACGGCCGTCCTGGCCCAGACCTCCGATGGTGGTGCTGGTCTCGGCGGGTACAAGCTCGATGCCCGGGCCCAGGCCGTCAACGTGCTCCACGACAGCCCGAGCTCGCCGTCGCCGACCCACCCCGACTTCGACGGCAGCGTGCCTGCCGCCCAGAGCACGATCGACACCGGTCCCATCGGTCACGGCCTGGCGTCGATCTTCTGGCCCGGCCCTCTGGGCGGCAACTTCGGCGGTGCGCTCGCACAGATCAACCAGGTGTGCGCGCCGCCGCTGCCGGTCCCCGGCCTCCCGCCGGTGTGCGCGCCGGTGCCCCAGCAGCTGAAGGACAACAGCCAGCAGTTCAACGACCCCGTCCGCGCCGAGACGTTCTTCCCGCAGGCTCCGCAGGACGCCAAGTACACGAACATCCCCGGGGCCACGATGAACTCCCACATCGACCCCGACGGCAAGAAGGTCCAGGCGTTCGGCCAGCTCGACGGGTTCGGCGCCGCCGGCGTCGGCGTCGTCGCCAACCTCAACGCCAAGACCGCCACCACCCTCGCAGATTCGTCGGGCACGGCCGAGGCCAGCAGCGAGGTCAACAACGTCGTGCTCGCCGGCGGCATGGTCACCATCGGCCGCGTCTTCAGCACGGCCAAGGTCACAACCGACGGTTCCACGGCGAAAGGCGACGCCCACACGACGGTCGAGGCCCTGAAGATCGCCGGCCAGTCGGCGACGGTCGACGAGCAGGGCGTCCACATCGGTGGTCAGTCCAACCCCCTGAACAAGCAGGTCAACCAGACCATCGCCCAGGCGCTGGCGAAGTCGGGCCTGAAGATCGTCATGGTTCCCGTCGACAAGTCGACGAGTGGCGCCACCGGGTCGGTCACGGCCGGCTCCCTCGTCATCCAGTACGAGGACGACCAGCAGCAGCTCGTGCCGGGCGGCGGGATCCAGAACTCCTTCACCATCGCTCTGGCCGGGGCCACGGCCAGTGTCGACGCCTCCCAGGGTTCCAACGCCGACCTGGGGACCACCGAGGAGCCGGTGTCTCCCGAGACCCCCGGGGTGGAAGGGACGTCGATCGCCGGACCCGACGTCACGCCTGCGGGCCTGGGGGAGTTCGCCCCTCCGGCGGCCGCCACGTTCCGGGCGCCGCGAGGCCGCGTCGCCGCTCTTCCGACGCAGCTGACGCTGAACAGCTTCGGCCTAGCGTGGGGCCTCGTGCTCCTCGCCCTGCTCCTGGCCCTGGGCCTCGCCTTCGGGCTGCGTCGCGTGACCGACGAGGTCTTCGCCGACGCTCCGGCGGTGGCCGCCTGTCCGCTCGAGGAGCCGCCACGATGACCGATCTCGCCGTCCCCGACACCGAGGCGTCCACGAACGGGGCCGGTTCCCGCCAGCAGCGGCTGGCGGCGTCTGTTCGCAACCTGCGCTCCCGCCAGTCGCTCTCGGCGATCCCCGTCGACCGGTGGGTGCTGATCGTCGGCGCGGTGATGGTGCCCGTCGGCATCGCCCTCATCCTGCTGGCGTGGTATGGCGCCTCGCACAAGCCGCTGATCATCCAGCAGTTCCCGTACCTCATCTCCGGCGGCATCCTCGGCCTGGGACTGATGTTCACCGGCGGCCTGGCGTACTTCGGCTACTGGGTCACTCGGCTCGTGCAGGAGAACCGTACCCACACACGCGAGCTGATCGACGCCATCGACCGCCTGGTCGCTGCCGGCAACAACGACAGGAGCGTGCAGGCGGCGTCGGCTACGAGCGGCACCCTTGTCGCCACCGCGACCGGCACCATGCTCCACCGGCCCGACTGCCCCATCGTCGCCAACCGTGACGGCCTCCGCCGGGTCAAGCCCGGCACCCCCGGCTTCGAACCCTGCAAGATCTGCAATCCCGAGTTCGCAAATCTGCCCCGCTGACCGGCAGCCACGTTCACCGTCGGCTGCTCGGACCGCCGGTCAGCGGTTCGGCCGCTTGCGGCCGATCCGCGGATTTGCGAGCGAGCCCGACGTCGAGGTCGCACTCGCCACCTGACTGAGTTCTGCTGACGTCGGGTAGATCGGGTGGTCATGGCGACCACCGCGACCACCCCCGACCGACCCTCGCTGGGCGCGCGCGTCATGGGCGCATGGCCGTTCTTCATCGGGCCGCTGCTGCTCGCCATCGCCGAGATCGTGCAGTTCGCCCAGCACGGCGACGCCCACTGGCACTTCGCCCTCTTGAGGAACGCCCTCGTCTACCTCGTCGGCGTCCCCGGCGTCGTCGGCTTCAGCGGCCACGTGTTCAACGCCGACGACGTGGCCGAGTCCATCGGCTGGGCGAAGGGCAGCCCGTTCCAATTCGAAGTCGGCATGGCGAATGCCGCCCTCGGCGTGCTCGGGATCATGTCCTTCTGGGTCCACGGCGGCTTCTGGACGGCGACGGTCATCGCCCAGTCGGTGTTCCTGTGGGGCGCCGCCATCGGGCACATCCGCCAGATGGCGACCGAGAAGAACTTCAATCCCGGCAACGCCGGTGCCGTGTTCTGGCTGGATCTCATCATCCCGGCGGTGATGTACGCCCTGTTGTTCACCTACCAGTGAAGTTCAGGCCCCACCGCTGCCCTGTGGGTCCCACTTGAAGCGGCGGACGGCGACGGCCAGCCCGGCCGCGCCCCACACGACGAGATTGGCGACGTTGCCGCCCGTCAGCCCGATGCCGCCGCCGACGGGGACGAACGCGTTCTGCAGGCCGTCGGCCAGGTGGTACAGGGGGAAGATGCCGCCGAGCTCCCGCAGCCAGGCCGGGAGGATGCTGGTGGGGATGAACACGCCCGAGATGAACGACAGGATCACGACAGTGAAGGGGGCGGCCGCGCTCGCTGCTTCCTCGGTCGGGGTGAGGGCCGTGACGGCGATGCCGAGCGTGCAGAACGTCGCCGTGCCGAGCACGAGGTACACGACGAGCCCGGGCAGCGTCTTCCCGGGCACGCTCACGTCGAAGGCCAGGCGACCGATCGCTACGAGGGCGACGACGATGGCAACGACGGTCGCGACGGTGCGGAGGACCTGAGCGACGATGAACGTCCACGGCGGCGCCGGCGTGCCCCGAAGACGCTTGAGCTCACCGCGTTCGCGCTGTGCGACGATGGCCACCGCCAGGGTGCTGAACGCCGACGTCATCACCGCGTAGGCGGTGATGGCGGCGGTGAAGTACGTCGCGGTCTCGATGCGATGGCCGTGGAACTGGGTGGTTCGGTTGGTGCCGCTCGTGAAGATCGAGTTGATCAACACCAGGAGCAGCACGGGGAACAGCACGCTGAACACCAGCACGCGTGGCGTACGGGTGAGCGTCTTGAACCCGTAACGGGTCTGGGTGAGGACGGCGGACACGTCGCTCACTGGCTGGTGTCCTGGGTCAGCTGGAGGAAGACGTCTTCGAGCGTCGGGCGCTGGACCTCGAGGTCGCCGAGCTCGACGTGCTGGCGCTCGGCCCAGCCCGTCAGCTGGTACAGGGCCTTCTGGGCGTTGTCGGTGCGGAAGCTCACCTCGACTCCCGACGCCGACAGCTCCTCGTGCACGACGCCTCGGAGCTGGTCGACGGTCACGCCCGGGGGCAGCCGGAAGCGGACCTCGCTCGCCGACCCCAGCCGGTCGCCGAGGTCGTCGGGCTTGCCCTCGGCCACGAGCTCGCCCCGGCGCAGGATGGCGACCCGGTCGGCCAGATGCTGGGCCTCGTCCATGTAGTGCGTCGTGAGGAAGATCGTCTTGCCGAGGGTCTTGAGGCCCTCGATCATGTTCCACGCACTCCGCCTGGCCGAGGGATCGAAGCCGGTGGTCGGTTCGTCGAGGAACACGAGCTCGGGATCGCCGACGATGCCGACACCGACGTCGGCCCGGCGCTTCTGACCGCCCGACAAGGAGCCGATGCGGGCGTCGCGCTTGTCGCCCAACCCCACCAGGTCGACGATCTCGTCGACCGACCGTGGGCGCTCGTAGAAGCTGGCGTACAGGCTCAGCGTCTCCCGCACGGTCAGCGTCGGGTCCAACTGGCATTCCTGGAGGACGAGCCCGACCCGGTTGCGCCAGGCCGGCGTCGGGCGCCCGGGATCGGCGCCGAGCACGGTCACGTCGCCGCTCGTGCGGGTGCGGTAGCCCTCCAGGATCTCGATGGTCGTCGTCTTGCCGGCGCCGTTGGGGCCGAGGAAGCCGAACACCTCGCCCCGCTCCACTTCGAAGTCGATGCCGCGAACGGCCTCGTTGCCGCCGTAGGACTTGCGCAGCCCGCCCACGGAGATCGCCGCTCCCGCCATCCGGCGGCTCAGCCTATGAGCGGCGTCCCTTACGCGCCGGCCGGGCGCCCCCCTATTTTCCTTTGAATTCGGGGGTGCGCTTCTCGCTGAAGGCCTTGGGGCCCTCTTGGGCGTCCTCGGTCATGAAGATGGGGGTGCCGATCTCCAGCTCCCGGGCGAGGCCGTCGATCTCGGACATGCCCTCGGTCTCCCGCACCGACTGCTTGATGGCCTTGATGGACAGGGGGCCGTTGGCGGCGATCGTGTCGGCGACCTCCTTGGCCGCCTTCAGCGCCGTGCCGTCGGGCACGACCTTGGTGATCAGCCCGATGCGCTCGGCCTCCTCGGCCGGGACGTGCCGGCCGGTGAGGAGGATGTCCATGGCCTTGGCGTAGGGGATCTGGCGGCGCAGGCGGACGGTGGAACCGCCGAGTGGGAACAGGCCCCGCCGTGCCTCGGTGATGCCGAAGGTGGCGCCCTCGGCGGCGATACGGATGTCGGTCGCCTGCAGGATCTCGGTGCCTCCGGCGACGGCGTAGCCCTCGACGGCCGCGATCAGCGGCTTGGACGGGTAGTGGTGGCGCAGGAGGGCCTTCCAGTGGAGATCGGGGTCGGCCGTGAAGCGCTCCTGGTACGGGTTCTCCTGGGGGCCGGCGGCGAAGGCCTTGAGATCCATGCCCGTGCAGAAGTCGCCGCCGGCGCCGGTGAGGACGGCGACGCGGAGCTCGTCGTCGTTCTCGAGCTCCTGCCACGCGTCCCACAGCATCACGAGCATTTCCGGCGACAGGGCGTTCTTCCGCTCCGGCCGGTTCATCGTCAGCGTGAGGACGTGACCGTCGCGTTCGACAAGGAGGTCGGGCATTTTCGGGCGCTACCTTTGCTCGGCGCCGAAATTTTCGGGCGCCCGAAGCTCGCCTCGGTTCGTTCCAAGGGGCACTGCCAAGATGTCGTCCGGTTGCACGCGATCCTCGCTTTCGGGGGCGCCTCGAAATTTTCGACGTCGAGCTTGGTAGCGCCCGAAAGGTGCGACTCTATTGAGATGACGGTTCACGCGCTCGAGCCCCTGTCGCCAGAAGAGATCAAGGCCGCGGCCGCCATCGTCAAGGACGGTGGTCTGCTCGGCGAGCACGGTCGCTTCTCGAGCATCACGCTGTTGGAGCCACCGAAGGGCGAGTCCAGTGCGCCGGCACGCCACGCCGTGGCTCTCGTCTACGACCGGTCGACCGGGTCGGCATCGAGCGTCGTCGTGTCGTTGAGCGAGGCGTCGGTCGTGTCGTCGACGCCGATCCCGGGGTCGCAACCCGCCTACCTCCTCGAGGAGATGGCCGAGTGCATCGGCCTGGTGAAGAGCGATGCACGGTGGCAGGAGGCACTGCGCAAGCGGGGCGTCGACGACTTCGACGCCGTCCAGTGCGACCCGTGGCCGGCTGGGAACTTCGGCGACCCAGACGAGGACGGGCGCCGCCTGTTGCGGGTCGTCTCCTACGTCCGCCATTCCGACACCGACAACGGCTACGCCCATCCGATCGAGGGCGTGGTCGCCACCGTCGACGTCGGGCACCAGGAGGTGTTGCGGGTCGAAGACCACGGCGTCGTCCCGGTGCCCGAGCGCTGCTACAACTACACGCCGGACGGTCAGATGCGGACCGATCTCAAGCCGCTGGAGATCACGCAGCCGTCAGGAACGAGCTTCACCGTCGACCGCAACGAGATCGCCTGGCAGAAGTGGCGCTTTCGGGTTTCCATGCATCCGCTGGACGGACTGGTGCTCCACACGGTCACCGTCGACGGCCGGTCGGTGCTGCACCGGGCCGGGCTGGGCGAGATGGTCGTCCCCTACGGCGAGACCAGCCCGGGGCACCGCTGGAAGAACGCCTTCGACTCGGGCGAGCTGGGGCTGGGGCGCTTCCCGTTCCTCAACTCGCTGGAGCTGGGCTGCGACTGCCTGGGCGAGATCGTCTACTTGGACGCCGTCATCGCCAACGACCAGGGCGACCCCGTCACCATCAACAACGCCATCTGCATCCACGAGGAGGACTACGGCATCCTCTGGAAGCACTTCGACTCGCACAGCTTCACCACCGAGGTGCGCCGGTCGCGCCGGCTGGTGGTGAGCTCGATCCACACCGTCGGCAACTACGAGTACGGCTTCTACTGGTACTTCTACCTCGACGGCACGCTGCAGCTGGAGGTCAAGCTGACCGGCGTCCTGCAGACGATGGGTGTGCCGCCGGGCGAGACGCCGGTGCACTCGACGCTGGTCGCTCCGCAGATCGGCGCTCCCGTCCATCAGCACCTGTTCTGCTTCCGCATCGACTTCGACATCGACGGCGTCGAGAACTCGGTGTACGAGACAGAGCTCTCCGGGCTGCCCCGCTCGGACGAGAACCCCTACGGCAACGCCCTCGTACCGTCGACCCGGCTCCTCGCCACCGAGTCGGAGGCCCAGCGGCTCGCCGACCCGACCCGGGGACGGCAGTGGCGTGTGGTCAACCCGAACCGCCTGAACGCCGTCGGCCAGCCGACGGGTTACCGCCTGGTGCCCGGCGCCTCGGCGGCCGTGCTGCTGGCCTCGGAGGAGTCGGCCGTGCATCGCCGGGCCACCTTCGCCACCAAGAACCTGTGGGTCACGCCGTACGCGGCGGACGAGGCTCGAGCTGCCGGCTACCCCAACCTGTCCGCCGGGGGAGAAGGGCTGCCGGCGTTCACGGCCGCCGACCGCCCCCTGGAGAACACCGACGTCGTCGTGTGGTACACGTTCGGCGTCAACCACGTCCCCCGCCCCGAGGACTGGCCCGTGATGCCCGTCGAGTACGCCGGCTTCACCCTCCAGCCGTTCGGCTTCTTCGACCAGAACTCCGCCCTCGACGTCCCCCCGTCGACCAACGGCCACTGCTCCTCGTCGAGCTGAGCAAAACCTCTCCGATCTTCAAAATCGCGCCGAAAAACGGGCACAAACGGATCACGCGCGCAACATCGGAGAGGTTTGGGGCGTCTGGAGTCGGGCGGTTGGCGTGGAATTGGAACAGGTTCTAGTCTCGCGGGCCGATGGCTGACCTTGGTTTCTGGGCGATCGCGGCGGACGATCCGGGTCATCTGGCCCTCATCGAGGCCGACGGCAGAGAGACGTCGGCGGGGGAGCTGTTGGCAATGGCCAACCAGCTGGCGAGAGCCATGCAGGGCATGGGCCTGCAGAAGGGCGACGTCGTCGCCGCACTCCTGCCCAACCGCCGGGAGATGGTTGCCCTCAACCTGGCCGCCACCCAGATCGGGCTCTATCTGACCCCGATCAACTACCACCTCACCGGGCCCGAGGTGGCCTACATCATCGACAACAGCGAGGCCAAGGTCTTCGTCGCCGACGAGCGCTACGCCGACATCGCCCGCAAGGCGCTCGAGGAGCTGAGCATCGACGCCGCGTCGCTGTTCGCCGTCGGCAACGTCGAGGGGTTCCGGCGCTTCGACGAGCTGAAGGACGCGTCGAGCGACCCCCCCGAGAACCGCATCGCCGGTGCCACCATGCACTACACGTCCGGCACCACGGGCAAGCCCAAAGGCGTGCGACGGGCGCTGGCCGACGTCGACCCCGACACGGCGTTCGGCATGGCCAGCCTGCTCCTTTCCCTCTTCGGCATCCAGCCCAAGGAGGGCCACGTCCACCTCGTGCCGGCGCCGCTGTACCACACGGCGGCCATGACCTTCGGCGGCAACTCGCTGCACATGGGGCACACCGTCGTCCTCATGGACAAGTGGAGCGCCGAGGAGACGCTGCGCCTGGCCGACCGCTACCGGTGCACCACGACGCACATGGTGCCGACCATGTTCCACCGCATGCTGGCCCTTCCCGACGAGACCAAGCAGAAGTACGACATGTCGGCGTGGACCCACGTCATCCACGCCGCCGCCCCGTGCCCCGTCGAGATCAAGCAGCGCATGCTCGAGTGGTGGGGCCCGGTGATCTACGAGTACTACGCGGCGACCGAGGGCGGCGGCACGCTCGTCACCCCCGAGGAGTGGGTCAAGAAGCCCGGCACCGTGGGCAAGCCCTGGCCCATCTCCGAGGTCAAGATCTTCGACGACGAGGGCAACGAGCTGCCGCCCAACGAGGTCGGCACCGTGTGGATGTCGATGGGCGACCAGCGCTTCGAGTACCACCGGGACAAGGAGAAGACCGAGCAGACCTGGCGGGACAAGTTCTTCACCGTCGGCGACGCCGGCTACATCGACGAGGACGGCTACCTGTTCCTCGTCGACCGCAAGTCCGACATGATCATCTCCGGCGGCGTGAACATCTACCCGGCCGAGATCGAGAGCGTCTTCCTGACCCATCCGAAGGTCGGCGATGTGGCCGTGTTCGGCATCCCCCACGCCGACTGGGGTGAGGAGGTCAAGGCCGTGGTCGAGCCGGGCTCGGGCATCGCGCCGGGGCCGGAGCTGGCCGACGAGCTGATGGCGTTCGCATCGGAGCGCCTGGCCAAGTACAAGCTTCCGAAGTCGATCGACTTCGTCCCCGAGCTGCCGCGGGATCCCAACGGCAAGCTCTACAAGCGCAAGCTGCGTGACCCGTACTGGGAAGGGAGGGAGCGCGCCATATGAGCGAGCACCGAAGGGGAGCGGAGGAGCGCAGCTCCAATGTGACAGCGCCGCCCGCTCAGGGGGTAGCCGCCGAAGGCGGCGCACCATGAGCGACGTCCTTCGGGCGCCTCATGCGATCGAGTACACGTACACCCGCAGCGTGGGGCCGGTGATCGACCGGTTCTTCGCCGGCCTGGGTGAACACCGCTTCCAGGGCATCAAGGGCTCGGACGGCAAGGTGATCGTGCCGCCGACCGAGTACGACCCCTACACGGGCGAGACGCTCACCGAGTTCGTCGACGTGGGCGACGTCGGTGTGGTCACGAGCTGGGCGTGGGTCACCGACCCCCAGCCCGGCCAGCCCCTCGACCGGCCGTTCGCCTGGGCGCTGATCAAGCTCGACGGCGCCGACACCTCGATGCTGCATGCCGTCGACGCCGGCGACGAGTCGAAGATGTCGACGGGCATGCGCGTCAAGGCCCGATGGACGGAGGACAACGTGCCCGACATGTCATCCATCGCCTGCTTCGAGGCGGAGGCAGGCTGATGCCCGAACGGGGTGAGGGCACCATCGTCGAGCGCCCGCTGCGCCTCGACTACGACTACACAGCCGGACTGGCGCAGTCGCGATTCCTCAAAGGCATAGCCCAGAAGAAGATCCTGGGCGAGAGGTGCCCGAAGTGCGGGAAGGTCTACGTGGGCTCTCGCGGCTCGTGTCCGACCGACGGCGTCGCGACCGACGGCGGTGAGGTGGATCTCCCGCACAAGGGAACGCTGACCACGTTCTGCGTCGTCAACGTGCCCTTCGCCGGCCAGTCGGTCGAGTGCCCGTACGCCTCGGGCTACATCCTCCTCGACGGCGCCGACATCCCGCTCATGGGGCTGATTCAGGAGATCCCCCACGACCAGGTGCGCATGGGCCTGCGCGTCGAGGCGGTGTGGGAGGACGAGGTCGGTCCCACCCTGCAGAGCATCAAGTACTGGAAGCCCACCGGCGAGCCCGACGCCGACTACGAGACCTACAAGATGCACCTATGACATTCGCCCTCACTCGCTTCGCTCCGTTCGGGCGAGCTAATGGTGCTCCGGGCCACCGGCAAAGCCGGCTCGCCCTTCGCCGCTGTTCTTGGTCGGCGTCCGGTGAGGACGATTTCGGCGTCGGGAGCGGCCGCCTACTTAGGGGAAGCCATGCGTGATGTAGCGATCGTCGCCACCGCCCAGTCGCCGGCGCTCCGGAAGGAAGAGCGGCGCAACGAGGTCGAGATCCTCATGCCCGTCATCCACGAGCTGCGGGAGAACGCCAAGCTCGATCAAGACGACATTGGCTTCACCGTGTCGGGGAGCTGCGACTACCTCCAGGGTCAGCCCTTCGCCTTCGTCACCGCCCTCGACGCCATCGGGCCGTGGCCACCGATCGACGAGTCCCACGTCGAGATGGACGGGGCGTGGGCGCTGTACGAGGCGTGGGTGCGGCTGCAGCACGGCGACATCGACACCGCACTCGTCTACTCCTTCGGGAAGTCGTCGCCCGGTGACATCCGCCGCATCCTCACCCTCCAGCTCGACCCCTACTACCTCGTGCCGATGTGGCCCGACCCGGTCGCCCTGGCCGCCCTGCAGGCCCGGGCCCTGCTCGAGTCCGACGGCGTGAGCGAGAAGGACATGGCCGAGGTCGTGGCCCGCTCCCGGAAGCACGCCAAGGACAATCCCAATGCCCAGCTCAAGGGCGACGTCGACGTCGACCAGCTCCTGAACGAGCCCATGTACCTGTCGCCGCTGCGCAAGCACGACTGCCCGCCGATCACCGACGGCGCCGCCGCCGTCATCCTGGCGGCCGGCGACAAGGCCCGGGAGATCACCGACCGCCCGGCCTGGATCCGGGGCATCGACCATCGCATCGAGCCCCATTCGCTGGGAGTCCGTGACCTCACCGACTCGCCGTCGACCAGGAAGGCCGGCGAGGTCGCCGGAGTGGGAAGCGGGAAGGTCGACGTCGCCGAGCTGTACGCCCCGTTCTCCCACCAGGAGATCATCCTGCGCCGGGCCCTCGGCTTGGGCGACGGCGTGAACGTCAATCCCTCGGGTGGGGCGCTGGCTGCCAACGCCGTCATGGTCGCCGGCCTCCTCCGCGTCATCGAGGCGGCCCAGCGGATCATGGACGGCAGCGCCGACCGGGCTGTGGCCCACGCCACGTCGGGCCCCGCCCTCCAGCAGAACCTGGTCGCAGTCCTGGAAGGGGAGTAGGGAGTGGCCGAGCGTGTAGCGATCACCGGCGTCGGCCAGACCAAGTACGACACCAAGCGGGCCGACGTCTCCATCGCCGGGCTGTGCCGCGAGGCCGCCGTTCGCGCCCTCGAGGACGCGAGCGTGACATGGAACGACATCGACGCCGTCGTCATCGGCAAGGCCCCCGACATGTTCGAGGGCGTCGTGATGCCCGAGCTCTACCTGGCCGATGCCATGGGAGCCACCGGCAAGCCGATGATGCGCGTGCACACGGCGGGGAGCGTGGGCGGGTCGACGGCGCTGGTCGCGGCCGGGCTCGTGAAGGCGGGCATCCACAAGCGGGTGCTGACGATGGCGTTCGAGAAGCAGTCCGAGAGCGACGCCATGTGGGCGTTGGCCATGCGCATCCCCTTCCAGCCCGCCCTCGTCGCCGGCGCCGGGGGGTACTTCGCCCCGCACATCAGGGCCTACATCCGCCGCTCGAATGCCCCCGATCACATCGGCATCCTCGTCGCCGTCAAGGACCGCCAGAACGCCCTGAAGAACCCCTACGCCCACCTCCACCTCGAGGACATCTCCTATGAGAAGGTGGCCGAGTCGATGATGATCTGGGACCCGCTGCGGTACCTGGAGTCGTGCCCGTCGTCGGACGGGGCGTGCGCCATGGTGGTGGCGGCCGAGGACAGCGTCTCCGGCGACCGTGCGCCCGCCTGGTTCGCGGGCACGGCGATGCGCAGCGAGGCCACCCAGTTCGCGGGGCGGGACCAGGTGAACCCCCAGGCGGGGAAGGACTGCGCCAAGGAGGTCTACCGCCAGGCCGGCATCAGCGATCCCCGCAGGGAGATAGACGCGGCGGAGATCTACGTGCCGTTCAGCTGGTACGAGCCCATGTGGATGGAGAACCTGTTCTTCGCCCCCGAGGGCGAGGGCTGGAAGATGACCGACTCGGGCGCCACGGCCATCGACGGCGACATGCCGATCAACCCCAGCGGCGGCGTCCTCAGCTCCAACCCCATCGGCGCGTCGGGGATGATCCGCTACGCCGAGGCGGCCATGCAGATCCGCGGCCAGGCGGGCGAGCACCAGATCGACGGCGTGCGCACGGCCATGGGCCACGCCTACGGCGGCGGCGCCCAGTTCTATTCCATGTGCATCCTCACCAAAGACAAGCCATGAATGCCTTTGGCCTCACTCGCTCCGCTCCGTTCGGCCGCGCTGATCGTGCTCCGGGCGGCGGGTGGGGTCGGGCGGGAGGCCGTCGCC
>CADDZP010000033.1 GCA_902812475.1 Actinomycetota bacterium
CTCCTCGGCCACCCAGCCCCCCAGCTTCCAGAGGGCCTCGATCCCGCCCGCGCCTTCGAGCTCGACGGCCGATGCGGCCAGGTGGAGGGCCGCCAGCTCGTCGGGGTCGAGTCCGGGGTCCTCCAGGTAGTACTCGTCCTTGGGGATCCGGTACCCCTCGACGCCGGGCTGGGAGATGGCGTCGACGGGTTCGAGCACGAGCGGCACGCCCATCTCCCGCAGCACGTCCTTGTCCCGCTCGAAGGCGCGCCGGAAGGCGCCGACGTTCTCGGCATAGCCCGGGAGGCGGTGGTGGAGCTCGTCGGCCGTCAACGGGCGTTCGGCTTCGAGCAAGGCCGCTGTCAAGTTGATCAGCCGCTCGAGACGGTCCATCTCCCTAGCGTTCCACGCGTTGGGCGGCCACCACGCCCGCAGCGGCCGCGTAGGCGAAGAAGCCGGCGTCGTCCCCGGGCGTCCGTCCCATCGTGCGGACGTCGAGCCCGGCCTGTCTGAACAACATCCCGACGTCGGGTACGTCGACTTCGACGACCTCGTGGTCGCCGACCTGCGGGCGCGGCGCGCCGGTCGGAACCGGCACGATCACCGATGTCGATGTGAGCTTCAAGGCGGTGGTGCTGTGATGGCTGAGGCCGCGGTGTCGTTCACGAGGGTCGGCGTCCGACCATCGGAGGGCCACGATCGGCTCGAGGGCGAACGAACCGACCGTCAGCACGTCGGCGACCTCGAGAGCGCTGAACCCGAGCATGCTGTCGCTGCCGAGGGAGCCCGGACCCTGAGAGACGACCACGGCGTCGCAGTCGCTCGCCAGCTCCAGGGCGTGGGCCACGGTGACCGCCTCACGCTCGGCACCGAACGCCTGGCCCGCGGACACGGTGACGTCGATCCAGCCTGCCCGCCGCAGATCGGGGATGAGATCGCTTACCGCGAACGGAAGGGCGCCGCCGTCGGTCATCACGTACGCCAGGCGGGCGTGCGGCGCCAGATGCTTGAAGGCAGCGGCAACCGCTGCCACCTGGCTGTGCAGGAAGCAGGCGACCAGCGGGGAACCAAGTCGCGCCCGCCGCCCCTCGTCGCTCGGCGGGTCAGCGACTCCGGTGTCGACCTGGAGGCTCGTGTAGCGCAGCTTCATCTCGTGACCCGCAGCGTGCTCGGACCACTCGTCGCGCTCGAGATTCCAGTGCACGACGTCCCACCCACCGGTCCCCAGGCCGAGGTCGACGGCCGTCGTGTTGACGACGACCCTGTCCCCGACGGCGACAGTCCCGATCAACTGGGTTAGGACGTACGCCGGCCGCCCGTCCACCTCGACCCGCTGTAGCCCTGCTCGTTCCGACAACAGCGCCGTCACGAGCCCGCTCCGGAAACTCGGCACCCGCGCAGGCTACGGTCACCCACCCCTATTGCTGAGTTCTTGGCGGTCAGCGCACATATCTCAGCGAAAGCGCCGAGTGGCCCGCCGCTTGTGCTCACTTGTTGGCGCTGAGCGCACAAAAGTGAGCGAAAGCCGAACGGCCTCAGAGAGAAGCGATCAGCTTCTCCACCCGCTCGTCGCGGGCTTTGAACGGATCCTTGCAGAGCACGGTGCGCTGGGCCTGGTCGTTGAGCTTCAGATGGACCCAGTCGACGGTGTAGTCGCGCTTCCGCTCCTTGGCGCGCCGGATGAACTCGCCGCGCAGCCGCGCCCGGGTCGTCTGGGGCGGCTCGACGACGGCCCTGTCGATGGCCTGGTCGGTGACGACCCGCTCGACGAGTCCCTTGTCCTGCATGCGGTAGTAGAGGCCCCGCTGGCGGTTGACGTCGTGGTACTGCAGGTCCATGAGGGCGACGCGGGGATGCGTGAGCGGCAGGTTGTGGCGTTCCCGGTAGCTCTCCACCAGCTTGTGCTTGATGACCCAGTCGCACTCGCGGTCGAGGGCGAGAGGGTCGACCTCGAGCTTGGTCAGGCAGTGCTCCCACATCTTGAGGGCCTGCTCTTCCAGCGGGCTGAGTCCCTTGGCCTCCGAGTAGCGGATGGCTCGGTTGAGGTACTCGGTCTGGATCTCGATGGCGCTCGCCTCACGGCCGTTGGCGAGGCGCACGCGGCGCCGGCAGGTGATGTCATGGCTGATCTCGCGGATGGCCCGGATCGGGTTCTCGAGGCTCATGTCGCGAAGGACGACCGAGGGGTCCTCGAGCATGCGCAGCAGGATGCTGGTGGCGCCCACCTTCAGGAAGTTGGCGTACTCGCTCATGTTCGAGTCGCCCACGATGACGTGCAGGCGGCGGAATCGCTCGGCGTCGGCATGCGGCTCGTCGCGCGTGTTGATGATCGGCCGGCTGCGCGTCGTCGCCGAGGACACGCCCTCCCAGATGTGCTCGGCCCGCTGGCTGATGCAGTACATGGCGCCGCGCGCCGTCTGCAGCACCTTGCCGGCCCCGGCGTAGACCTGGCGGCTGACGAAGAAAGGGATCAGGATCTCGGCGTAGTGGGAGAAGTCGTCGCGCCGGCTCGTCAGGTAGTTCTCGTGACAGCCGTAGGAGTTGCCGGCCGAGTCGGTGTTGTTCTTGAACAGGTAGACGACGCCCCGGATGCCTTCTTCCCTCAGGCGCTGCTCGGCGCTGGCCAGCAGGCTCTCGAGGATCCGCTCCCCCGCCTTGTCGTGGACGACCAGATCCTCGATCGAGTCGCACTCGGGCGTGGCGTACTCGGGGTGACTACCGACATCGAGGTAGAGCCGGGCACCGTTCTCGAGGAAGACATTGCTGCTCCGGCCCCATGAGACGACACGGCGGAACAGATAGCGAGCGACCTCGTCGGGGCTGAGCCGGCGCTGGCCCCGAAGGGTGCACGTGACGCCGTACTCGTTCTCGAGCCCGAAGATACGCCGCTCCATCCCCACCAAAGGTAGCGTTCATGTCGTGCAACGGACTCGCATGGTTCGACTGGCGACCGTCCGCACGACGTTCCACGCGCGGGTCATCGCCGCCCGCCTGGGGGCCGAGGGCATCATCACCGACCTGCGCGGCAACGTCGACGGGATGTACCCGATGGGCGACGTGCACGTATACGTCTCCGAGGAGGACCTGCCCCCCGCCCAGGAGCTGCTCCTGGCCGACGAGGTGGAGTCCGCTTTCGACGATGAGGCCGACGTCGACGACGTCGCCGCGCCGCGGGAGCTGTGGGTCTTCCTCGTCGCCGTGGTCGTGGTCGCCGCCGTACTGTTCGCCCGGTCGATCTGAGCAGTGGCCGAGCAGCGCCCGGGACTCGACATCGGGGCGTTGCTGAACTGGCCCTTGGCCATGCTGAACGAGGTGGCCGCCATGCCCGACACGCTGCGCTCGGCGCGCCAGCTCCTCGGCGACCTGGCGACCCTCACCGAGCGCTTGGCCCAGACGGTCGATCTGTTGTCGACGACGATCGTCCGCGTCGACCAGGCCGACCTCGTCGGCGTGGCCGGACGCATCACCGCCGTCACCGATCAGGTCGAGAGGCAGATCGCCGAGATCTTCGGACCGATCACCCACACCGTGAACCAGGTCGACAGCATCGAGGCGTCGGTCACCGAGCTCCGCAACACTCTGTTCGGAATCCTCAAGCGAGTCCCCGGCGCCCGGAAGTCACTGCTCGACCTGGCCAACCCCGGCCAGCGAGCCGAGCTGGAGCAGTAGGTCCTAGCTGAGGAGCTGCTCGAGCTCGCCGTCCTGGATGCGCTTGAAGGCACGGCGGCCGTTGTTCCGGGCCAGCACGGCCACCTCGAGGTCGGCTCCGGTCAGCGTGCGCTCGGGCCCGGCCAGTGCCGAGACGGCCGCCCGCAGGGCGGTGCTGAGGTCCATGCCCTCGGTGAAGCTCTCCTTGAGGCGTTCCCCGATGGCGTCGGCGTCGCCGCCGAGCACGCTGAAATGGTGCTCGTCCATGACGGTGCCGTCGTAGAGGATGTGGAAGAGCTGGTCGGCGTGGCCGTCGATCCCGAGCTCGGCGACGAGGATCTCGACCTCCATGGGCTTCATCTCGTGGGTGAAGACCTGGCCGAGGGTCTGGGCATAGGCGTTCGCCAGCGAGCGAGCGTCGACGTCTTCGCGGGAGTACGAGTAGCCGCGCAGGTCGGCCAGGCGGACGCCGGCGGTGCGGAGTGAGTCGAACTCGTTGTAGCGGCCGACACCGGCGAAGGCGATGTGGTCGTAGATCTCGCTGACCTTGTGCAGCGTGCGCGACTGGTTCTCGGCACAGATGAGGACGCCGTCGGTGTAGACGAGCCCGGCCAGGCTGCGACCCCGGGCGATGCCCTTGCGGGCGTAGTCGGCCCGGTCCTTCATCACCTGTTCCGGCGCCACGTAGAACGGCATACTCATGAGACGGCCGCCTCCTTCGTCGGCGGCGCGGCGATTCGCATGCCGCCGCTTCGCGGCGAAAGCATGGCTCTACTCATTGGTCCGCTCGCTGCGTTCGCTCACGTAGACGGCCGCCTCAGTCACGCCGGGTGGCCTGCTTCGGTCTTGCGCCGGATGAGGGCCTGGAACCGTTCCTCGACCTCGTCTCCGCCCACCCGTTCGAAACCCTGCTCGGTGATGGTGGCGACGGTGGGATAGATCCCGCGGACGGGGTCGGGGCCACCCGTCGCGGTGTCCTCGTCGGCTGCTTCGTAGAGGCTGTCGATGGCCAGCTCGATGGCCGCCGCCCGGTCGAGGGCTTCCTTCCAACCCAGCTTGATCGTCGTGCGGGCGTCGCGGCCGCCGGAGCCGGTGGAGTGGAAGTCGGCTTCCTCGTACCGTCCGCCCGTGACGTCGTACTTGAAGATGCGGCCCATGCGCCGGCGCAGGTCGTAGCCGGCGAAGATCGGCACGACGACGAACCCCTGCATGGCGGCGGGCAGGTTGTTGCGGACCATCTGGGACAGCTGGTTGGCCTTCCCCTCCAGGCTGAGCAGCGAGCCCTCGACCTTCTCGTAGTGCTCGAGCTGGGTCTGGAACAGGCGCACCATCTCCATCGCCGGTCCGGCCGCGCCGGCGATGGACACGCCCGAGTGCCGGTCGGCCGGGAAGACCTTCTCGATGGCCCGGTGGGCGATGCTGTAGCCCTCCGTCGCCCGGCGGTCGCCGGCCATGACAACCCCGTCGGCGTAGCGAATGGCGACGACCGTTGTGCCGTGGGTCACCTGCGGCGCCGACTCGCCTCCCCCACCGCCCTCGGGAACGGGCGGCTCACCGCCGACGCGCCTGAGCAGCTCACTGAAGCTCGGCCCCGGATCGTTCATCGGGAACAACGGCAAGCTCATACGGCGCGAGACGTTACCCGCCGTAAGCAGTTACAACTGCGGCTCTGAGGAAGGGAAGTCCTGCGCGGTTGTCCACGACGTCACGAATTTGAAGCGCCCGAACGGCTGCGATTTTGGCGTTTGACGGCCAAATCGCAGCCACGCCAGCGCTTCAAACAAGTGCACTCGCGCACAAGGCGCTCTGGACGCACGCGCCGTCCCGCCGCCCTTCAGAGCGCGAAGACGTGCAGCAACCCGAAGGGCCGCACAGTCCGAATTGCCTACTGTCCACCCTTCTGCACGTAGTTCCGAACAAAGTCCTCTGCGTTCTCTTCGAGCACTTCGTCGATTTCGTCCAGCAATTCATCCAATTCGGCTTTGATCTTTTCGCCTTGCTTGGACGGTGCGGGGGCGGGTTCTTCGACTTCTTCTTGTTGGCGTTGGCTTGGCTGGCGTCTCTTCTGCTCTCGCTCTGGCATGACTACCTTCCTCGGACCTCACGACTCCAGCGCTGCAAGTAGCTCTGCGGGAGTCGAGCAACCCTTCAACAACGTATCGACATGCGCCGCTGTTCCTCTGAGCGGCTCCATCATCGGTACTCGACGGAGGGGATCGCTACCCAGGTCGAAGACGAGCGAATCCCAATTGGCGGCGGCGATGCTGCTGGCCCATCGCTGCAGACAGCGGCCGCGGAAGTACGCACGGGTGTCGGGCGGTGGCTCGGTCGTGGCCGCGTCGACGGCCTCCGGAGACACCAGGTGCTCGGTGTCCAGCCGGGCGAACAGCGACTTGGCGGGCCGAACGTCGTGGTACTGCAGGTCCATGGCCGCCAGCTTCGAATCGTCCCACTCCAAGCCGTGCCTGTCGCGGTAGGCGTCGATCAGCTGGTACTTCGCCACCCAATCGAGCTCTCGGGACAGCGACATCGGATCGACCTCCAGGGCCGACAGCGTCGCCTCCCACCGCTCGAGGACGTCGCGCCCGACCTCGTCGTCGACGGCCTCGAGGCCCCGATCCTCGGCGTACTTCTTGGCCAGGTCGAGCAGCTCCCACTGCATCGCCAGAGCTGTCATCGACCGGCCGTCGGCCAGCTCCAGCGGAACCGACAGTGAGAGGTCGTAGGACACCTTGCGGATGGCCTGCACCGGTGCGGCGAGCGTCAGGTCGAGGTCGCCGAAGTAGTCGTCCTCGATCATCGCCAGCACCAGGGCGGTGACGCCGACCTTCAAGTAGGTGGCGATCTCGGCCATGTTGGCGTCGCCGACGATCACGTGGAGGCGGCGGTACTTCTGGGCATCCGCGTGGGGCTCGTCTCTCGTGTTCACGATGGGCCGCTTCAGCGTCGTCTCCAGCCCGACCTCCTCCTCGAAGAAGTCGGCCCGCTGGCTCAGCTGGAACGGGATCTGAGAGTCGCCGGTCAGCACCTCTGAGCCGACCTTCCCGGCGCCCGTGTAGATCTGCCGGGAGATGAAGTGCGGCATCACGTGCTGCACGATGCGGCCGAACGGCACGGCCCGGTCCATGAGGTAGTTCTCATGCGTCCCGTAGCTGTTGCCCTTGCGGTCGGAGTTGTTCTTGTAGACGACGATGTCCTGGCCCGGGGGCAGAACCTGCAGGGCAGCCTGCATCGAGCGAGCGAGGATGCGCTCCCCCGCCTTGTCGTACAGCACGCACTCGCGCGCTTCGGCGCACTCGGGGGTGGAGAACTCCGGGTGGGCGTGGTCGACGTAGTAGCGCGCGCCATTCGTCAGGACCGCGTTCACCAGATGGGTCTCGACCTCGGGTGCCATGGCGCCTTCGCGCGCGAAGCCGCGCGCGTCGCGGCCCGGCGACTCGTCTTCGAAGTCCCACTCGACCTTCCGCTGCTGCTGGGAGACGTAGGCGTTGATCAGCAGCGACGAGGCCGTGACGGGGTTGGACTCCCCCACGCCGCGCAGGACGATGCCGTACTCAGTCTCGATCCCGCACACCTTGCGGATGGCCACGGTTGGACGCTAGCCCCGTGGGGGGACAAGCGGGTTACAGATACTGACCCGTTCCGACCCGCTCGATGGCGCGGCCACCAGTGGCTTCCTTGCCCTCCGACAGCAGCGTGCGGACGTAGACGATGCGCTCGCCCTTCTTGCCCGAGATCTTGGCCCAGTCGTCGGGGTTCGTCGTGTTGGGTAGGTCCTCGTGCTCCTTGTACTCCTGCTTGATGGAAGCCAGGAGATCCTCGGTGCGGATGCCCTTGCCCTCGCCGGCGATGGCCCGCTTGATGGCGAGCTTCTTGGCCCGGCGCACGATGTTCTCGACCATGGCACCCGAGGAGAAATCCTTGAAGTACAGGATCTCCTTGTCGCCGTTCTGATAGGTGACCTCGAGGAAGCGGTTCTCCTCATCGTCGCGGTACATCTCGGCGACTGTGCGGTCGATCATGGCGTCGATGGCCTTGCGCTTGTCGCCATCGCCGAGGCGCTTGACCTCGTCCTCGTCGTAGGGCAGGTCGTGCTTGAGGTACCGGCCGAAGATCTGCCGGGCCGCCGCCTGGTCGGGGCGTTCGATCTTGATCTTCACGTCGAGGCGGCCGGGGCGCAGGATGGCGGGGTCGATGAGGTCCTCGCGGTTCGACGCGCCGACGACAATGACGTTCTTCAACGTCTCCACGCCGTCGATCTCGGCCAGCAGCTGGGGCACGATCGTCGACTCGATGTCGGACGAGATGCCGCTGCCACGGGTGCGGAACAGCGAGTCCATCTCGTCGAAGAAGACGATGACCGGCCAGCCCTCTTCGGACTTCTCCCGGGCCCGCTGAAACACGAGGCGGATCTGACGCTCGGTTTCACCGACGTACTTGTTGAGGAGCTCAGGGCCCTTGATGTTGAGGAAGTAGCTGCGGGCGTTCTTGTCACCGGTGACCTCGCTCACCTTCTTGGCGAGGGAGTTGGCGACGGCCTTGGCGATGAGCGTCTTGCCGCACCCGGGAGGGCCGTACAGCAGGACGCCCTTGGGGGCCGGCAGCTGGTGCTCGACGAACAGGTCGCGGTGCAGCCACGGCAGCTCGACGGCGTCGGTGATCTGCTCGATCTGGTTGTCGAGACCGCCGATGTCCTCGTAGGAGATGTCGGGAATCTCTTCGAGGACGAGCTCTTCGACCTCGGGCCGCGGCAACTTCTCGAGCAGCAGGCCCGTGCGGGAGTCCATCAGCAGGGTGTCACCCGCCCGCAGGCGCTCGCCGAGCAGGCCGGCGCCCAGCTCGACCACACGTTCCTCGTCGGCCCGGCCGACGATGATCGCCCGCTGGTCGTCGAGGAGCTCCTTGAGCGTGACGACTTCGCCGGAGATCTCGCTGCCCCGCGCCAGCACCACGTTCAGCGAGTCGTTGAGCACGACCTCCTGGCCCCGCTCCAGCTCGTCGAGCTCGATCTCGGGGTGGAGGGCGACCCGCATCTTGCGGCCGCCGGAGAACACGTCGACTGTGCCGTCGTCATTGGCACTGAGGAAGGTGCCATAAGCGGACGGCGGCTGGGTGAGCTTCTCGACCTCGTCGCGCAGGTCGGCGATCTGCTCGCGCGCCTCCCGCAGCGTGTAGGAAAGCTTTTCGTTCTGCGACACCGCCTGGGCCAGCTGGCCCTTGGTCTCGAGCAGGCGCTCCTCGAGCGTGCGGACGCGCTTGGGCGCGTCCTGCAGCTTGCGCCTGAGCTGGACGACCTCCTCCTCGAGGGTCTTCACCTGCTCGAGGAGACCGGAGACTTCCTGCTCGTAGGCGGCCAAGCGGCGTTCGTACTCCGAGTTGCCGGCCACGAACCACCTCCTCCCAGGTCTGCTGGCAACGTACACCAATGGGATTCGTAATAGGGGTGAGCCTCATTTCATACCCCGGCGGTGAGTTTTTCCGCTCAGCTCCGGGTAAATTGACACCCAGCGGCGAGGCTCGCTACCGTGCCCCTCCGCCCCGAAGACCGCCAGGAGGGAATGTCGGCGCATGGCCATGAAGGTGTGGATCGATCAGGATCTGTGCACGGGCGACGGCCTGTGTGAAGAGATCTGCCCCGACGTCTTCACCCTCCTCGACGACGGGCTCGCCTACGTCAAGGACGGCGGCAAGGTCCTCAGCGACCCGGGTGGAGTCGAGGGCCTGGCCGGTGTGCCCGGCAATCTCGAGGAAGCCGTCATCGAGTCCGCCGAGGAGTGCCCCGGCGAGTGCATCTTCATCGAGGTCGACTAGGACCTCGGGCTCGCTCTCGAACGGGTCAGGTCGTGGCGTTCGGTTCGAACGCGAGCGAGCACGAGTTGATGCAGTAGCGGAGCCCGTTCGGCCCCGGCCCGTCGGGGAAGACGTGGCCCAGGTGGCCGCCGCAACGTCGGCAGACGACTTCGGTGCGCACCATGCCGTGGCTGGTGTCGGTGTGGGTCTCGACTGCCTCTGCGACCGCCGGCTCGGTGAAGCTGGGCCAGCCCGTTCCTGACTCGAACTTGGTGTCCGACCGGAACAGGTCGGCACCGCAGCCGGCGCACCGATACATGCCGGTTTCCTTGTTGTAGACGTACTCGCCGGTGAACGCCGGCTCCGTGCCCTTGCGGCGGAGCACCTCGTACTGCTCGGGCGTCAAGTCCTGGCGCCACTCTTCGTCCGTCTTCTGGAGCTCCGGCGGCACGTGCACCCTCCTGCGTCCTCCATTTGCCATGCTGATGTGCCGACACTACAGAGGTGGGGCTGGCTATGAGCGCTGTCGGAGACGGGGTTGCGCCCGGCGCGGATGCGGCGGGCGCAGGTCCGGCAGCGACGCGCGAACGTCTCTTCCCGCTTGCCTTCGAAGGCCGCGCTGTCGTCGTCGCCTTCCTCTACGCCGCCGCCTTCATCGTCTGGGTCCTGGTCGCCGGTGGCCCCGACCACACGAGCACGTTCATCAGCGACGCCGTCTTCCTGCCTGTTGGCATTGCCGCCGCGGCGATGGCGTGGCGGGCGGCCCGCGGCGGCGTCGACCCGAGGACCCGGCGCGGATGGTTCCTGATCGGCTTGGCCTTCTTCTCGTGGTGGGCCGGCGACGTCGTCTGGTTCTGGTTCGAAGCCATTCGACGGGTGCAGCCGTTCCCGTCCGCCGCCGATGCCGGCTACCTGTGCTTCTACGTCCTCCTGCTGTGGGGCTTGCTGACCCTGCCTGGCGCACCCCGCCAGGCGCTCGAGCGCACGAAGGTGTGGCTCGACGCCGCCATTGTCGTTCTCGGCGGCACCATGGCCATCTGGTACCTGGTCATCGAGCCGACCGTTCGAGGCCATGAGGCGCATCTGCTCAACAAGGTCTTGTCCGTTGGCTATCCGGTCGGCGACCTCGTCGTGCTCTTCGGCGTGACCATGCTGCTGCTGCGGCGGCCGCCCGCTGGGCCCGCCACGGCGCTGCGGCTGCTCGTCACCGCCGCCGCCTTCTTCGTGGTGGCCGACGTGGCCTACGCCCGCCTCAACCTGTCGAACTCCTACAACGGGCCCGGCCTCCCGGACATCTGCTGGATGCTCGCCTTCGTCTTCCTTTTGGCGGCGGCTGCGTGGCAGCGGCGCACCGGTTCGGCGGCAGCCGATCCCGACGACGTCGCCGAGGCCCCGACGCGGGTCAGCAAGCTGCCCTATCTCGCCCTGGCCGTCGGCTACGGATTCATGGTGTGGGTTGCGGGACAGGAAGCGACGTCGCCCTTGAACGGTCTCGTCATCGGCGCCGTCGGCCTGACGCTGCTCGTCGCCGCTCGACAGATGACGGCGCAGCAGGAGAACCTTCGGCTCACCAACGCCCTCGCCGCCTTGGCCACGATCGACCCGCTCACCGGCCTCCACAACCGGCGGAGCTTTTTCCACCTGGCCGACCGGGAATGGGCCCGGGCGGCGCGCACGGGCGCGCCGTTGACCGCACTGATGGTCGACGTCGACCAGTTCAAGCAGATCAACGACCGGCTCGGACACGCCGCCGGCGACGAGGTGCTCACCGTCCTCGCCCGCCGCTGCCAGGAGCAGCTCCGCAGCGTCGACGTCCTCGGCCGCTACGGCGGCGACGAGCTGGTCGCCCTTCTCCCCGACAGCGCCACCGTGGACGCCATCGCCGTCGCCGAGCGGGTGCGCAGCACCGTCGCCGCGGAGCCCGTCCCGACCGACGCGGGGCCCGCCGAGGTCCCCGTCAGCGTCGGCGTGGCCACCGCCGCCGGTGGTGCGTCGACCCTGCGAGCCCTACTCAGCCAGGCCGACGCCGCCCTCCTCGCGGCCAAGGCCCACGGCCGCAACCAGTCCCAGGCCTGGTACCCGGGCATCGCTGTCGCCGGCTGAGTCGTCGCCCGACGCACGCAACTCACGCGTTGTGGGTGTGAATTGCCGGGTCGGAAGGAGGCGCGGACGCCAGAGCAGCAGTTGACCGCCGTGACCAGCGAAACGATGGAAGCGGGCTAGGCCTCCGAGAGGCAGGGGCCGGTGCTGACGCCGGCGCTGCCGCCGGCGGCGAGGACGGGACGGAGCTCGTCGGTCGTGAGGGCGTAGGACGTCCCCGGGCGGTCGGGGGCGATGGCGAAGGCGACGCCGACGACCGTGCCGGTCGGGCTGACAAGGGCGCCGCCGGAGTCGCCGGGGGCCAGGTCGGCGGCGAGGATGAACACCTGGCGCCGGGTCTCCTGGGAGTCGTAGAGATCGGTGCCGACGGCGGTGACCTGCTGGCGGATGGCCGCCGGCGTGATCGCCAGCGGGGTCTGGCCGTTGGGGTGGCCGAACACGGCGCCGTCGGTACCGACGCGGGCGGCGCCGATCGGCAGCGGCGCCTGTCCCAGCCCCGGCACCCGCAACAGCGCCAGGTCCCGGTTCGGATCGAACTGCACGACGGTGCCCTTCAGGCGCTTGAGGTCGGCCTGCCTGATGACCGATGTCTGACGTTCACCGGCGACCACGTGGGCATTGGTCACGACGAGGTCGGCGCCGGCGGCGAAGCCACTGCCGTCCTGCACGCGCGAGCAGGCGATGCCTTCGACCTTCACCGTCGACGCCGCCACCCGCGCCTGCACGGCGGCAGCCAGCGGGATCGCCCCCGGCGGCGCCCCGGTATTCGGTGCCGGCCGAAGCGCATTGAAGACCTGCGGAAAGTCGTTGTTGCCGACGAGGCGGCGCAGCGCCTGCAACGTGTTGGGCGGCGCCGGGAAGACGCTGTCGATGCCGCGAGCGATGGCCGAGTTCCGTACCTGGACCGCCGGCCACCCCGACACGTCGGACATGGCCGGGACGAGCAACCAGACCGCCACGACCACACCGATGGCGCCCGCCACCGCCCCCACGCCCCTGTCGACCTGCCGCAGCGGGCCGACCGGCAGGCGGGCGTGGAACGTGGCCCCGAGCAGCAGCCCGAGCGCTTGGCCCACGAAGCCGGCGCCGATGAGCGTGGCGGCGACGATCAGCAGCTTGTTGCCCGGCGGCGACCCGCGCAGGGCGTCGACGATGTCGGGCAGGAAGTGGGCGGCGATGGCCAGGCCCAGGATGAGACCGATCCAGGACGCGGCCCGAGCGATGAAGCCGAGGCGGAACCCGCCGACGACAGCCGACACGGCGAAGACGATGATGAGGATGTCGAGGAGGTCCACGGCCGGGGACGCCTACCCGAGAAGCCGGGCCGACGTGAGGAACCCGGTGTGCCCCACCATCCGATGGTCGGGACGGACGGACTGACCCTCGACGTGCCACGTGCGCTGGAGCACTTCGAGCGTCTGGACCATGGCGAAGGCGCTGTTGGCCAGCTCCTCGCCCAGCTGCGCCACCTGCCCGACGGTCGGCACGTAGGCGACGAGGATGCCGCCCGGGCGCATGGCCGCCGCCGCATGCTTGACGACCCGCCACGGCTCGGGCAGGTCGAGCACGACCCGGTCGAGGTCGGACTCGTCGATGCCCTCATAGGCGCTGCGCTCCTCGATCCGGTACGGCGGGCCGGCGCCGAGGAACGACTCCACGTTGCGACGGGCCCGGGCCGCGAAGTCCGCCCGCAGCTCGTAGCCGACGACGTCCGCGCCCGCCCGCAGGAGCGTCATCGAGACGGCGCCGGAGCCCACGCCCGACTCGAAGATGCGCGCCCCGGGGAAGACGTCGGCGAGCATCAGCAACGGACCGAGGTCCTTCGGGTAGATCACCTGTGCGCCCCGCGGCATCTTGAGGACGAAGTCCGCGAGCGTCGGCCGCACCGCCGTGTAGCGGGCGCCGGCCGACGAGCGCACGGTGACGCCCTCGTGCTGGCCGACGATGGCGGCGTGGGGCGTGATCCCCGCGTGGGTGTGGAACTCGCCGCCATCGGCGAGGGTGATCAAATAGCGCCGGCCCTTCGAGTCGACGAGCAGCACGCGCTCACCGACGGCGAACGGCTGCGGGCCCGGCACGCGGGCAACCTACCCTCGGGCGCGTTCGACGAGGCGACAGAAGGCGCACACCTCGCCAGTCGTCGGCGTTCCGCAGCGGGCGCATGCCTGCAGCTGCTCCTGCTCCGCCACCGCTTCGGGCGTGAACAGCGGCGACGCCTTGTCGAGGAAGCCGAAGTAGAAGGCGTGCTTCGAGCCCGGGGACTGGTCCTCGATGGCGTTCAGCGCTGCCTTGTAGCCGAGGTGGCGGTTGCCGGCCGCCATCGGGCACTCCTCGACCTGGTAGTCGATGCCCTTCAGCACGCAGTACGCCGCTGTCTCGCGCTCGCCGAGGCGTACCAGCGGCTTGACCTTGCGGACGAAGCCGTTGCCCGCGGGCAGCACCGGCAGCTGGCGGCCGAGGTACTCCGTCGACCACCGCAGGACGTTGCCGAACAGGACGGCCGCTTCGTCGTCGAGGTTGTGGCCGGTGGCAACCACGTCGTAGCCACCGTCGACAGCGGCTTGGTTGAACAGGTGGCGCTTGGACAGGCCGCATGCCGAGCACGGCGCCCGCCGGGCGACACGGGCACCGGTCGGGATGTCGAACCCGACATCGGCGGGCAGGTCGAGCTCGACGAGCTTGGCACCGTGTTCGTCGGCGTAGGCCCGGGCGCACCGTCCCGAGTCGTCGCTGTACTCACCGATGCCGAGCCCGAGGTAGAGGCCGTCGACATCGACGTCGAGGTCGCGGAGGATGTCCCACAGCGCCAGGGAGTCCTTGCCGCCGGAGACGGCCACCAGGACGCGGTCGCCGGGTCGGATCATGTCGAAGTCGTCGATGGCCTTGCGCACCTGCTCACGGGAGTGGCGCAGGAAGCAGTCGCGGCAGAATCCGGCGTTGTGCCGGCGGATCTCGATCACAGCCGGGGCCCGGCAGCGCCGACACTTCAAGATGACCCTCCCGACACCACCGGCCGGATCTCGATCTCGTCCTCGTCATGGAGCTGGATGTCGCCTGTGACGAGGGTGTCGCCTCTGATCACGAGCACCGACTCGCGGTTGATCTCCAGCCGCTCGAGGAGGGCGTGGACGCGCATGGGACCGTGCAGTTCGACCTCTCTCCGCGGGTTGCGGAGGACCACCTTCACGCGTCCAGTTTGACGGACTTCCCGGGTCCTTTCGCCTCCAGCGGACGGAGGTCGGAGATCACGAGGGTCTGGCCGGGCTCGAGCTCTGCTTCGTAGACGCTCTTGGGGCCTCGTGACGACAGCCGGCGCAGCAGATGGATCGACCAGACGACGATGCCGATCCGGAACCACAGCCTCGACTCGCCGAGGAAGCCGGCAGACATCGAGCGCTGGCGCAAGTAGCGGAACATCACGTCTCCTAGATGCGGCGGATCTCGACGACCGTCTTCTCCTTGCGGCCCCGCCGCCGGCCGAAGAGGTACACGGCGCCGACGACGGCCACCACGGCCACGGCACCGACGATCATCCCGATGCTCCGTGCCGACTCGCCCACGTCGCTGACTTCGCCGCGGATCTCGCGCAGCTTCGATTCGATGTCAGAGCGTGTGATCTCGCCGTTCCGTGTCGCCGTCGCTGTCATCGAAGGTCATCCTCCTTGCCGCCGGCGCGGCTCTTGTTCCACCCGGCCATCGACGCGCCCGCCACGACGAACGCCACCACCATCACGATCAGATACGGAATCCACGACAAGTGGCCGCGGAGGTGACTTCCCGTGTCTGTCTGCAGCACCCGCAGCGCGGCCAGCAGCAGGAGCAGCAGACCCACCCCGAGGACGAGCGAGCCGGCGACGCCGAACAGCACGAAACGACCCAGGTTACGGACGGGTTCGACGGTCTCCTGACGGAAGTAGGCGAGCACCAACCGCCACAGCTCGCCGACCTCGGTCGGGAGTGACTTGTCGTTCCGGCTGTCGGCCATCCCGGTTTCCTATCCCCACGTGGCGCGCTGTGCAAGCACGCTCACCTCGTCGGCCAGGATCTCTGCCAGCACGGCGAGGCGTCCGTCGGGTTCGTCTTGCTCCAGCACCCGCTGGCAGTCGAGCACGCCGATGGGGGCGAGGGCGGCTGCCTGGTACGCGGCAGCGACCGGGTCCTCAGCCAGTTCGACGGTTGCTGCCGGCGCCGGTTCGCCCAACTCAGCTTTGAGGGCGAGGGCGCGTCGCAGCAATCGCTCGATCGTGGCCCGCTGCTCCCGGGCGCCCGCACCGGGCTCCGCGTCGGGCAGGACGGTGACCTCGGCGCGTGGGTAGGGATTGTCGCCCAGCCAGCGGTCGACCCGGATGCGGTCCACGCCGGCGGCGACGAGGAGCCACCGGCCGTCGGGAAGCTCGGTGGCCTCGACGATCTCGGCGAGGGTCCCGATCGACAGGCGCACGTCTCCTCCGCCGACCTCGCTCCCCCGCTCGATGAGGACCACGCCGAAGCGCCGGTCGCCGTCGAGACAGGCGCGCATCAGCGCTCGGTACCGCGGCTCGAACACGTGCAGCGGAAGGGCGACCCCGGGGAAGAGCACGGTGCTGAGTGGGAACATCGGCCGGCCGAGCATCAGCCGAGCGCTCCCGTGAAGGCGCTGGGCGGCGGCGTCTCGGGGAACGTGGCGAGGGCTGCCACCAGCTTGTCCTCGAGAGCGTGGCCCTCGGCAGCACTGCCGACACCGTTGACGAGGAACGAGAACGTCAACTGCCGATCCGGCGTCGCCGCCAACCAGCCCGTGAAGGCCGCAACGCCAGCGAGCGTGCCGGTCTTGGCGCGCAAGCGGCCGGCGACGGGGCTGCCGACATACCGGTGCAAGAGCGTGCCCGTCGATCCGGCGACGGGCAAGCCTCGGGCAATGGTGCCTGACGCGCCGCCCCGTTCGACAGCGGCGAGCAGGATCTGGCACGTCGCCCGGTCCGAGCGGTCGAGACCCGAACCGTCGGCGAGGGTGACGCCCGTCGTCGGCAGGTGCAGGTCGGCGAGCACGCCTCGGATGACGCCGAGTCCGGCCGCGGTCGTCCCCGCGCCGGCGAAGCGCCGTCCCAATTCCTTCGTCAGCAGCTCGGCGGCCAGGTTGTCGCTCTGGGTCAGCGTGACGCCGACAAGATCGGCCATCGATGACGAGTCGACCCCCGCGATGAGCGTCGTTCCGGGCGGCGCCGTTCCGTCCCCGGTGCCGCCCACCTGGATGCCCCGCTGCGCCAGCAGCTTGGCGAGCACGCCGGCGGCGTTGGCGGCGGGGGCGGGCGCGGGCACGACGTTCGGGGCCCAGGCCGA
>CADDZP010000034.1 GCA_902812475.1 Actinomycetota bacterium
CGTCGGCGCGGCGCAACCCCAAGCGGGCAGCGGTCTCGGTCACGACGGGCTCGGCCGAGCCCTCGGCGACGGCGCCGATGCCCAGCTCCTCGTGACCGGGCGCCCCGATCTTGCGGGCCACGAAGACCTCCAACGGCGCGTCCAAGGCGGTCGCCACCTCGGCGCCGACAGGGATGCCACCGCGCGGGAGCGCCAAGACGACTACGTCGCCGAGACCGAGTTCGGAAAGCCGCGCCGCCAGCTGGCGGCCGGCGTCGCGACGGTCTTGGAAGCGCATGAGACCTCCTCTTCTCCTTCTTTGGCCTACCCATCGGCGCGAGGGCGCTATCGCGGCGGTGGGTAGGCAACGGGCATGGAGACGATCGAGTTGCGCAGTCCTTCGTTCAACGACCACGCCCCTATCCCGCCTCGGCACGCCCACGACCGCGAGAACGTCTCACCGGCGCTCGAGTGGTCGGGCGCACCGGACGGGACGGCCGAGTTGTGTCTCGTCTGCGAAGACCCAGACGCACCCGGCGGGACGTTCGTGCACTGGGTGCTGGCCGGCCTCGACCCCAGCCTCACAGCACTCGAGGAGGGGCAGGTTCCGACCGGTGCCGTCGAAGGCACCAACGGCTTCGGGGAGAAGGGCTGGGGCGGGCCGCAGCCTCCGCCGGGCGACAACGCTCACCGCTACTTCTTCCGCTTGTCGGCAGCGTCCGCGCCCCTCAATCTCGGCGCCGGCGCCTCGGCCGACGACCTCCGTGCTGCGCTCGAGGGCAACGAGCTGGGGCGGGGGACGCTGGTGGGCATCTACCAGCGCTGAGCGCTCGTCGTCCGTCAGCTCCGTCGAAGCGCCTGACCCCTGACGTCGTCGTAGACCCGGTCGAGGTCGACCCGGACCAGGGCGCTGACCAGCCGAACGAAGTCGTCACCGCTGGCCAGGCGCCGCAGGTCGGCGACGTCCCGACCGAGGCCCAGCCGACCGGCCGCTTGGACGGCCTTGGCGTCGGCGAACGGGTACAGCTCCGACCACGCCCGCTGCGCCTCCCGGAAGAATATGTCGACACCCACGTCGCCGACGCCCTTGCACCGCTTGAGGAGGCGCCGCTCGGCGCTGGGATCACGCCCGGCCTCCTCGCGCAGTCGCCGGAGGTCGCCGCGGTAGTGCTCGAGCAGGAAGTCGGACGTGTCGCCCAGCATCCTCGACGTGCGTTCGTCATAGCGGGCGTAGCCCGAGCGGTTGAGCACCCGGGTGCGCTCCGCCCAACTGGCCTCGGCCATCGCCTTCGCCGTCGTCCACCGCCGGTCGAACAAGGCGCGAGCGGCGTCCAGCGCGATGGAGGCCCGGATGCGGGCGCTCATCAGCAAGGCCATGACCAGGAGCCGGAAGAGCGCCGAGGGGCTGTCCAGATGGCGGAGGCCGAGGTCTTCGCCGTAGGTCCGGGGGTAACGCTCGAGGAGCTCCCGGACCAAGTCCTGCCGCGACGGCTTGGCCATCACGCGTGTCCTGCCCGCCGGCGGGCGCACCCAATCGCCACACGCCGGTCGCCGCACGCTTTCGCTGAGTTGTTGTCGGTCATGAGCGAGCGAATTCGCGAAAGCGCCCGGGAAAGGCGCTGGTCAGGGCGCCCAAAGGGGCAAATCCCCCGCCCGGAGGCCCCCAGCGACCCGGCGCCTCCGCGTTATCCGCTGGCTGCCGTCGGGGAGACTCTCCCTATGGCAGCAACGGCACGCATCACGGCGACCGGCCCCATGCCGCCCGACCCATTTCCGCCCGTCGACCCGCAGCCCCTTGATCCCGAGCAACCGCTCCCGGCGCCCCCCGAACCGCCGATGCCGCCGGAGCGGCCGGAGCCGGAGCCGGAACCGGTCTGAGGGCAACGGGGACGGAGCCGAGGCGCTGATTTCCCTCGGCCCACCGCGGGTACAAATCAACCATG
This sequence comes from Actinomycetota bacterium, assembly GCA_902812475.1. Classification (GTDB taxonomy): domain Bacteria; phylum Actinomycetota; class Acidimicrobiia; order Acidimicrobiales; family AC-14; genus CADDZP01. Next base: position 1,923 of record CADDZP010000034.1, read on the forward strand.
GCGACCGAGCGACAGAAGGCAGCCGCCCGCCGGAACATCAAGAAGGCTCGGCAGGTCCAGAGCGCCCGGGCGCGGGGTGCGAGGATCCCCCGCCGTTCGCGAGGGATGAGCACGGCCGAGGAAAACCGGCTCGAGGAGACCCAGTTCGCCTTCCCCGCCCAGCGCAAGGAGCCGCTCACTGACGCCAGACACGTGCGCAATGCCGTGGCCCGCTTCGACCAAGTCGAAGGCGTCACCGACGCCGAGCGGGACCGGGCATGGAAGCGCATCAATTCGGCGGCCCGCAAGTTCGATGTCGAGGTCTCCGCCGAAGACTGGCGGGAGCTGTTCAAGGGCGGCAAGGCCAAGAAGAAGCGCTGACACCAGCGCCACCCCCAAACCGATCAATCGAGCGACGAGGAGGGAGCAATCGTGCCGACCAAGCAGGAAACCCGAACCGAAGCCGTCATCGACGTGGCCGAGGAGGCCGTGCGCGCCAGCATCGAAGCGGCCGAGAAGGTGGCCCGGGTGTCACTCGACGCCAGCACCGAGGCCGCCCGCAAGGTGCAGGAATCACTGCGTCATGCTCTCGACGCCCTGACGCCCGAGGGCCGGAAGGGCACGACGACGGGAAAGAGCGCGTAGATCGCCTCGCCCGGTCGGGCGGCGTGACAGTCCCAGAGTGCGAGCACCGCGCTCGCGGGACCGCTACGTCACGCTGCCCGGCGACTTGATTCCAAGCGACGCTCCTTCGTGGGCACCGACGCCGATGCCAAGGGATCGTCGTAGCGGCCGTCGTCGTCGTCGAGGATGAGCTCGCTCACGTTGCAGAGTTGGTCGTAAATGAGATGCTCAGCCCGGACCGCAAGGTCTCGAAGAAGGCTCATGACATCTCCTGCGGAGAGCCTCGGCTGATTGCTCAACCTCACATGAGGTCTACCCGGTGCTTGTGTACGTGAACCGAGTACGCACTCGTCGCAGGACAACCAAGCGATGATCAGGTCCGTGCCGGGTAGGACCAAGGCCATGGAGCTGAATGACGACGTACGCAAGCTGGCGGACGCTGCCAACTTCGCCACCCTTACGACACTCGGTCGCGATGGCGAGCCTCAGAGCGGGCTCGTTTGGGTGGGCATCGACGACGGCAGCCTCTTCGTCAACACCCAGGTGGATCGGGCCAAGTATCGCAACGTCGAGCGGAACGACCGCGTCAGTCTGGTGATCATCGACGCCGATGACCCGTACCACTACGCCGAGGTTCGTGGTACGGCCACGGCCGTGACAGGGCCGGACGCGAGGCGCACGATCGACGACCTGTCGCGGAAGTACACCGGCGAGCAATACCCGGAGGACCAGATCACGGCCGAACGGGTCATGCTCAAGATCACGCCAACCCGCCAGCGCGTCTACAGCTGAACCCGCCAGACCGCCTCTCCGGCGGAAAGTACGGCTGCGTCTCTGCGCGTGAACTGTCGCTCTGCGACGTCACGTGCGCGGAGACATCGGGACTGGCGCGGGCATCGCACGGGCCTTACGCGCGCTTCGAGCGGAGAAGCTCTTCGACGACTTTCTGTCGCACGACTGTTTCCGTCGCGCCCCGCGTCTCGAGCAGGCGCTTGGCCACACCGTCCTGGCCACGGAATAGCGCAACCAGGAGATGCTCGGTGCCGACGTAGTTGTGGCCCAGCCCGACGGCTGCGTTCACGGCCTCCTCGAGCACCTTCTTGGTCCGAGGGGTGAGCGGTTGCTGGCCGGTCACGGGCGACGCGCCACGACCGATCATCGTCTTGATCTCTCGCACCATCGCGTCGTGGGTGATCCCGAGGTCCTGTAGCACGCGATCCGACACGCCACCGTTGGTGTCGAACAGGGCGAGCAGCACGTGTTCGGTGCCGATGTAGTTGTGGTTCATCGCCCGGGCCTCGTCGTTGGCGTGCGCAAGCGCCAGCCGGGCACGATCGGTGAACCGCTCGAACGTGATGGCACTCTCCACGAACCGCTTCTGTGCGGCCTGGCGGGTCACGCCGAGGTGCTCGCCAATCTCGGCCCAGGTCTTGCCGTCCTTGCGGCATCGGTCGACGAAGTGGTTCAGCAGCGAGTCGCCGAGATCGACCAAATCGGCCGCCCGGTGCGACGCGAGCTCCAGTTGTTCGAGCGTCGAGGCTGACGCCCCTTGGACCTCACGGATGAGGCTGTCGAGCGTGGCTTCCATCTTGTCAACCTAAGGTTGCCCGCTCCCGGTTGTCCACCCTTCGTTGACAAGGTGGCTTCCGTGTGCACTCAGCCGATCGGCCTCTCCCGACGAGACGACATCGCCGCGGGAGGGCCATAGGTGTCACCGTTCGCCCGAGTGACCCGATCTGGCCATGGTGCGCACTTCCCGCGCAGTCGATACTCGGGCGGTGGAGGAGCGTGAGCCTTCGAGGCGTACGAGCGCCCGCGGAGATCTCGACACCTATGTCGTTCTCGGACTTCAACGCCATGGAGACCGAGATTGCCACCGAACGAAGCCACGCCCGTGGGCCCTTGATCGATCCATCGCACGGACCCGAGAACAGCTGCGTAGAAGGGCCGAACTGGATCGTCACGTCTGCGTCGTCGGCCCTCGCCGCCGAATGCCAGGCGGCGATCGCAGGCAAGGCCACGACCGGCTCTCCCAACGGCTAGCTGCACCGCGGGAGTAGCGGCTCAGAGACGATCCGTCCCGGCTCGCTGGTGTCGATACTCAGGTTGCCGGCGGTCCGTCCTCGACAGGCCCTGCGATCCTCAAGCGCAGGACACCGACACGGCCGTCCTTCGACACCTGGGGCTCCGTCACCCGGAGACGCCGGCCGCGCCGCCGGATCACCCCGCCTCCGGCGGCGACCAGATTCCGGACCCAGTCCCGGTCTGTGCCGTACGGGAGTCTGATCGTGACCGTGTCGCCTTTGACGAAGGCGCTCACGGGAGTGCGGTACTGCCGTCCTGTCTTCCGACCCGTGTGTTCGACGATGGCAAACGGGGGCAGCCATCCGGCCCACAGTCGCTGGATCGGGTTGGTCACCACCCGGTTGAACCGCGCCAGTCGGTCCGCGAAGCCCACGGCTTCATCGTTGCACAGCGCGGCCTCGGAGCGAGAATGGGCGACGCCCAGCGCGAGGATTGGAAGCCGGTTCGGGGTAGATGAGCGGCGCGTCTGCGAGGAGGTTGATCGTTGTGGAGCGTCTCACCAGTCGTCGGACTGTGGTCGGTGCCCTCGTCGTGGCTCTGATCACGCTGGCAGCGTGTGGAGGGGGAGGCAAGACCAAGGCCACGAGCGGGATCCCTTCGGGCCCCATCAAGATCGGTGCGCTGCTCACCCTCAACGGCCCCTTGGCCGCCATCGGCACAGCCCAGAAGGCGAACGACGAGGTGCTCGTCCAGCTCCTCAACGGCAAAGGCGGGATCGCCGGTCACCAGGTGCAACTGATCACGCTGAACGACCAAGGCGACCCGGCGACGGCGGTCAGCGGAGCGCAGCAACTGGTCAGCCAGCACGTGGCCGGCGTCATCTACGCGGGCACCTCTGCCACCGTCACCCAAACAGTGCCGGTGTTCATGAAGGCGAAGGTGCCGGTGGTGATGCTGGACCCGCTCGACCAGTGGGACAACGGGAAGGCGTATCCGTACTTCTTCGACAATTACCCGCTGAACCAGCCGACCACGAACGTCATGGTCAGCTTCGCCCGAGACACGCTGCACGTCACAAAGCTGGGCGTCATCGGTGACGGCTCCACTTTCGCCGACACCTTGACGTCCGACCTCAAGACATCGGCGTCCAAAGGAGGCGCCCAGATCACGTCGACCGTCAGCTACCAACCCGCGGCCGCCGACGTGAGCACCCAGGTGCGCCAGGTGCAGTCGTCAGGTGCGGGCGCCGTGGTCCTTCTGGCCGCGGCGGGGATGGGCCATGTCTACGACGCCATGCGCACCATCGGCTGGACGCCACCCATCATCACCACTGCGGCTTCGTTCTTCTCGGGATACAGCTCCCTCGGCAATCTCGGGGCCACGTCGTATTCCAACTGCGCCATCGCCTTGCCCAAGGGCGAGCAGCCGGACGCCGGCACCACCGCCGTCCTGGAGCCGACCACGGCCAAGACGGGCGTCAACCCGAGCGTCGGCCAGCTGGTGCTCACCAACGACGACCTCCTCATCTTCAAGACTGCGATCGAGCAGACGCACTCGCTCGACCCCGCCAAGATCAAGAGCGCCATCGAAGGCTTCAAGAACCGGTCATTCACGTCGCCTGCGTTCAGATACACGTTCTCGGCGACCCACCACGGCGGATGGCCCGAGTCCGAGATACACATCTGCAACATGGCCCCCCTTGGGCCGTTCGACCTGCCGTACATCGCCCAGTGACTCCGCCCGCCTGAGGGGTGGACTGGCGGCTCCTCGTCAACGCCATCGTCACTGGACTGGCGATCGGCGCTGTCTACGGCCTCATCGCTGTGGGTTATACGGTCGTGTTCAACGCCACCCGGGTGTTCAATCTGGCCCAGGGCGACCTCGTGATGGTCGGCGTGCTGCTCACGTTCTGGGCGCTGAACGTCGAGCACTGGCCCCAGGCCGTCGCCGTCGCCGTCGTCGTCGTTGCCGTGCCGACGCTCGCCTTCGTCGAAGAGCGCCTCGTCGTCCGGCCGTTCCTTCGGCGACCGGGTGACAACATCGGCTGGTTCATTTCCACGCTCGCCTTCGGGCTGGTGTTGGAGACGGTGGTGACGCTGCTCTACGGCAACCGCCCACCGGTCGCGGTGGCCAGCCCCTTGCCCAAGAGCGCCGTCCACTTGGGCCCGATCGCCACGACACCCCAGCTCCTGCTCGCCCTTGCCACCCTCGTCATCTCCACCGTGCTCGTCGAGGCCTTCTACCGGCGGACGTGGCTCGGCCAGGCCATGCGCGCCACCGCTGATGACCGAGAAGTGGCCGCCCTGCGGGGGATCGAACCCGGTCGCATGAGCATGCTGGCCTTTGCCATCGGCGGGCTCCTCGCCGCGGTCGGTGGCTACGCGGTTGCGCCCATCGTGTACGCCGACGTTTCCATCGGTCTGACCTACAGCATCAAGGGTTTCATCGCCCTGGCGGTCGGCGGGTTTGGGAGCATCCGGGGGGCAATCGTCGGCGCTCTTGCGATCGGCGTGGCCGAACAGGTCTTCGACGTCTACGCGGACCCCCGCTACGAGATCCTCGCTGGCCTGGGCCTCCTGATGGTGATCCTGGCCGTGCGGCCCACCGGGCTGTTCCGCACTGCGGTCGCCCGCGAGATATGACCCGGGTCCGGCCGGGGCTCGCTGTCGGTGTCGTCGTCTCCGCGGGGTTGGCGCTGTGGCCACTGGTCACGAGCGCTGAACAGTTTCAGCTCCAGCGTCTCGAATACGTGTTGGCCGGCCTCATGGTCGCCATCGGGCTCAACATCGTGACGGGCTACGCCGGGCAGCTCTCCCTCGGGCCCGGCGCCATCTTCGGCGTCGGCGGCTATACGGCAGCGTTGGTTGCCGACCGCCTCCCCACCCACACCGGGCTCGTGGTCATGTGCGCGGCAGCCCTTGTGGCCTCGGCCGTCGTCGGGCTCGTAATCGGCATCCCTGCCCTGCGCGTCGGCGGCTTCTACCTGGGCATGACCACGCTGTTCTTCGCCCTGCTGCTGCCCGTCGTCGTGTCGAACATGACCCTCACGAAGAAGGAGCGCGGGATCTCGCTGCTGGCAAACGTCGACTTTCACCAGCGCCTCCACGGCCTCGGCCTCTACGAGGTGTCGCTGGCAGTCGTCGTCGTGCTCGTCGTTGGGTCGTGGGCGCTCCTCGAATCCCGCACCGGGCACCGGTTCGTAACTCTGGCCGCGAGCGAGGAACTGGCGGCGTCACTCGGCGTTGCCGGTTACCGCACCAAGCTCCTGGCCTTCCTGTGGAGCGCGCTGCCAGCCGGACTGGGCGGGGCGTTCTACGTGTACACCCAGCAGTTCATCTCTCCTGGAAGCGTGGCGCCCACGCTGTCGATCTACCTGCTGGCCGCCTGTGTCATCGGCGGCTTCGGCACCGTGCTCGGCCCCTACGTGGGAGGCCTGCTCGTCATCGGCCTGTCCCAGTACCTGGGCCGGTTCGCCCAGTACGAGGGAGTCATCTTCGGCATCCTGCTCGTCCTCTTCAGCGTGACTCTTCCCGAGGGCCTGGTGGGCATCGACGTGCGCGCACGTCGAATGCCAACCCCCTGGCGGAACGCCCCGCGACTGCCCGGGATGCCAGCGGGACGAGAAGCGGTGGCGGCCGCGGCCGTGACCGTCGACGCCGGAGCAGCCGACCCCGGGCTCGTGGCCCAACTGGTGACGCCCGATGCCGCCCGACTGCGCATCTCCGCCGTGCGCCGCGCCTTCGGCGGCGTGACCGCCGTCGACGGCGTCGACCTTGTCGTCGAACCAGGCACCGTCCACGGCCTGGTGGGGTCGAACGGCTCGGGCAAGACGACCTTGTTGAACTTGGTGTCCGGGTTCCACGTGCCCGACGGCGGCACGATCGCACTGTGCGACGAGCGACTCGACGGCCAGGCGCCGCACCGCGTGGCGGCCGCCGGCGTGGCCCGGACGTTTCAGACTCCGAAGGTGCTCGAGCGGGCCACGCTGCTCGCCAACGTCGTGGTCGGTGCCGAGCGGCCCGTCCCCGGCGGCGGCTTCGCGTCCGCCCTGCGCACGCCTCGAGGGCGAGACGCCGACGGTGAGGTTCGCCGACGGGCACTGCGCTGTCTGCAGGCGCTGGGGCTGGCCGACCGCGCCGGCGAGGCGGCCGGCACACAGCCCCACGGCACCCGGCGGCTCCTGGAGTTGGCGCGCGCCCTCGCCGTCAATCCCCGCGTCGTTCTCCTCGATGAGCCGGCGGCCGGCCTCTCGGCGGCCGAGTTGCAGGTACTGCGCTCGGCGATCGCCGCCTTGGCCGCGGCCGGTGTCGCCGTGCTGCTCGTCGAGCACAACGTGCCGCTCGTGCTCGAGGTGGCCGACCACGTCACCGTTCTCCACGAGGGAACGGTTCTCGCTTCCGGAACCCCGCGCCAGGTCGTGACCGACCGCCACGTGGCAGACGCCTTCCTCGGCCAGGCGGCCGGGCCCGGAGGGACACCGTGACGACAGAACCACCGGCGTTGGCCGTCACCGACTTCTCGACGGGCTACGGCCCGATGGAGGTCGTGCACGGCGTGAGCCTCGAAGTCGGCACCGGAGAGCTCGTCGCCCTGGTCGGACGCAACGGGGCCGGGAAGTCGACATTGCTGGCGGCCGTGGCCGGTGTGCGACGAGGCCCGACCTCTGGCCGCGTCGCACTCGACGGCGAGGACGTCAGCGGTCTGCGTCCGGCCGCCGTTTTCGTGCGAGGCCTGGCCTTGGTCCCCGAGGGCCACCGCCTCTTCACCAGCATGTCCGTGGAGGAGAACCTGCGTCTCGGTGCCTTCCCGTGGCGGCGAGGCGACCGCCGGCGCGTCGACGACGGGCTGTCCCGCGCCTACGACTTGTTCCCGGACCTGTCCCGCGCCGCCCGTCGCGCCGCAGGCGACCTCTCCGGCGGCCAACAGCAGATGCTGGCCGTTGCGCAGGCCCTCATGGCGTCGCCCAACGTGCTGCTGCTCGACGAGCCCTCGTCGGGTCTGGCGCCCGCCGTGGTGGACCGGATCTACGAGGCCATGTTCCGGCTGCGCGACACCGGCCATGCGCTGCTGGTCGTCGAGCAGGACCTGGAGCGTGCCCTCCGCTCCTCGGTTCGGACCTACGTCATGGACCGGGGCGCCATCGCCGTGGCCGGGCCGTCAACCGCACTCCTCGACGACGAGCGTGTACCAGCCATCGTGCGCGGGACTGCGGCCTTCGACCACGACCAGTAGACGCCCGGCTCGACTGCCTGCTCGTCGACGAGCTAGCGATCAGCGTGATTCGTAATGCCCTCGAGCAGAACGTCCAGCGCCTTGCGTACGTTCGCCCACCGGAATCCGGACGGTTCGAGCGCACGGTGGAGCATGAGACCATCGGTCAACGCGACCAAGATGGCGGCGAAGGCATTGGCCGGCACGTCGACGATCTCCTCACGGGCGACGGCCTCCGTTATCCAGTTGGCGAACAGCCGGCGACGGGCCGCCAGCGCTTCCGCGAGGCGGTTGCGGACCACCCGATCGGCTTGCATCTCTGACCACAGGTCCGCTCGGAGTTGCACGAGCGCCGGGTTCTCCGCTTGGCCGAGCACCGCTTGCACCAAGTTCCTCGTGCGATCGACGCTCGACTCACTGGCGGCCGTCAGTTGAACGATGAGCCGCTCGGTGTCTCGGGCTTCTTCGTCCAGGAGGGCGAAGAGCACATCCTGCTTTTGGTCGAAGTACGTGTAGAAGGCGCCCTTGCTCAAGCCGGCTTCGTGGCAGATATCGTCGACAGTGACACTGCGGTAGCCGCGTTCGGCAACGCACCGCCACGCGGCTGAAACCAGCTGACCGCGACGCTGCTCTCTGGCCTCGGCGCCGAGCTTGGGCATCCAGCTATCATAAACCGACTGGTTGGTTTGTTGTGACGCAGCAGCCGAGCCCGCGCACATGAGCGACGCACGACGAGACAAACGTGACCGGATCGAGCCATTGAGGCTCCGTATCGGGCGCCACCGTGATGAGGTGTTCGCGCTTGGCCGCCGCACGCGCCAGGTCGTGCTCTTTGCCGCAGCGACCGGTGCGGTCACTGGGTTGGGAGTCGCCGGGTTCGAATGGGTGACACGCGACGCCCTCTTCGACAACCTCGGGACCTGGCCGCTGGCGCTCCAGGTCGTGGCGCCGCTCGCCGGCCTCGCGCTCGCTGCGACATCGCTGCGCTGGTTGGCGAGGAGGGCGAGCCCGGCGACCGCCGACGACTACATCCGCAACTTCCATGAGCCCGGCACACGGCTGGACCTCCGGCCGGTGCCCGGAAGACTGGCGGCCTCCATCGCCACCCTCGGTCTGGGCGGCGCCATGGGTTACGAAGGTCCGTCGATCTATCTGGGCGCCTCTGTTGGCTCTGCCTTGCAGCGCCGGTTCAGTCGGCAGTTCAGCCGCGAGGATGCCAAGGTCCTGCTCGTCGCGGGCGCAGCGGCGGGCGTGTCGGCCATCTTCAAGGCTCCGGCGACGGGCCTCGTCTTCGCCCTCGAGGTTCCCTTCCAAGAGGACTTCGCCCGCCGGATGCTGCTGCCCGCCGGGATCGCGTCCGCCGTGAGCTACGTCGTCTTCGTCGCTCTGGCGGGCACTTCCCCGCTGTTTGCGGTGTCCGGGGCGCCACCGTTCGACCTCCGCGACCTTGGAGGCGCCGTCCTCCTCGGCATCATTTGTGGCGTTGGGGCCCGCACGTTCACGATGGCACTCGTTCGGGCCAAGCACCTCGCCGGGGGCGTGCACCCCGTGGTCCGTGTCGCGGCCGCTGGAGCGATCCTCGTCGGTCTCGCTGTCCTCGCCAACGCGGTGTTCGGCCGACCGCTGACGCTGGGCGCCGGCTACGACAATCTGACGTGGGCTTTCGATCCCCACCGCGCAGTGGCGCTCGTGCTCCTGCTCCTCCTCATGCGCGCCGTCGCCACAGTGGCGACCGTCGCCGGCGGAGGCGTCGGCGGTCTGTTCATACCACTCGTCATCGAAGGCGCCCTCGTCGGCCGCGCCATCGGCGGGCTGTTCCGGACGGCGGCGTCTGGGAGCAACTTCTTCCCTCTGGTCGGCGTGTCTGCCTTCCTCGGCGCCGGCTACCGCGTTCCTCTGGCAGGTGTGGTGTTCGCAGCCGAGGCGACGGGCCGGCCCGGCTTCATCGTTCCCGGCTTGATCGCAGCCATGGTCGCCCAGCTGTTCATGGGCCGAGCCTCTGCATCGCCGTATCAGGTTGCCGCCCGCGCCGGTCACCTCGAGCGCCGTTTCGCCCTGCCGGTCACCGCTGCCCTGCGTACCGACGTCCCCACCATGCCGCCTGACACGACCCTGGGCGAGTTCTTCTGGCAGCACCTGATCGGAAACCGCGAAAAGGCCGTCGCTGTCGTCGACGGCGCGCGCTATCTCGGTGTGATGCGCATCGAGGAGCTGCAGGCAGTGTCGCAGGAAGCATGGACGACCGAGGCGGTCGCCGATCACATGCGCACGGACTTTCCGACCATCAAGCCCGACGTCCTCGTCCGTGATGCGCTGACGGCGATGGAGGAGGCCGATGTCGATCTCCTGCCGGTGGTCTCCGATCAGGCGTTCGTCGGCGTAGTGACCACCCACGAGATCCTCGAGCTCGATGAGATCCTCGGACGGGCAGGCGAAGAGGAGTAGCTCGCGCTGGGCCTACGCGGCGACGCGATGAATGAGGATCGAGAAGGAGTCGAAGAGTCGATGACGTTCATCCTCATACCCGGAGCTGGCGGCGACTCATGGTTCTGGCATGCTTTGGTCCTCTGAAGGACCACGTGACGTTCTCGTGGCGGACACTGGAGTGGTTCGAGGAGGACGAGCAGGTCCAAGGGGACGGCGCGCTACTGGTCCGTCTCAATCGGCTCGGAGGTGATCCCTGACCTGGCGTGGAGCTACCCGGACCCCATCCCAGAGAACCCCAAGATCAAGGACGTCGTGTGCTTCTTCAACGAGCGCGTCACCCTGATCGTCGACGGCGCCGAGCTTGCGCACCCAGACACACCGTGGGCCAGGTCCGCCGCCGGTCTGGCGCCGAATAGCGCGGCCTCCGCTCGCGGTGGCCACAACCTTCTGCAATCGCGCTCGCCTCCTCGGCCCTGTCCGACTGCCCAAGGAGTGAAGACGTGGCGACGACGCTGCCTCCCCAGATGACTGCGCTCCTCGCGCGGGAGCAGGACCAGGGTCCTGACCGCATGAGCGTTGGAGAACGCCCGCGGCCGGAACCTGGGATCGGCGATGTCTTGATCCAGGTTGGAGCGGCCAGCTTTACCCCGACCGAGTTGCAGTGGCCCTCGACGTGGGTGGACCGCGCCGGCCGCGACCGGCGGCCGGTGATACCCGGTCACGAGGTTTCAGGGACCGTCGTCGCCCTCGGGTATGGCACCGCGGGATTTGGCGTCGGTGACGAGGTATTTGGCCTGACCGACTGGTACCGAGACGGTTCCCTTGCCGAGTTCGTGGCAGTCGAGGCCAGGAATCTCGCCGCCAAGCCCGATTCGTTGTCCCACGTCGACGCAGCAGCCTTCCCCATGGCGGCGCTCACGGCGTGGCAGGCACTCTTTGTTCACGCCGAGCTCAAAGCTGGCCAGCACGTGGTTATCCACGGTGCGGGCGGGGGCGTGGGGACGCTGGCCGTCCAGCTTGCCTTAAGCGCTGGTGCCCGCGTGATCGGGACCGGCAGGGCCGACGCGCGCGAGCTGGTGCTGCAGCTGGGTGCAGAGGAGTATCTCGACCTCGGCCACGACGAGTTGGGCGAAGTGAAAGATGTGGACGTCGTGTTCGATCTGATCGGCGGCGATGTTCTCCACCGCTCCTGGCCAATGCTTCGACCGGGCGGCGCAATTGTCTCCATAGTCGAAGCACCTGGTCATGAGCGCGCCGACGTGAACAACGTGTTCTTCGTTGTCGAACCGAACCGTGAACAACTGACAGAACTGGCTCGACGTATCGAGTCGCTCCGTCCAGTCGTGGGCAAGGTCGGTGCTCTGGCCGACGGGCCTCGTCTTTGGACGGAGAAGATCGCGGGTGGCATACCTGGGAAGATCGTGCTCACATCATCGAGCCCTGCCGTGGGATGAAGCGCGCGCGTCCTCGATAACGCTCTTCGACCCGGCGGTCACGGTCATTCTCGCCGTGAGATCTGGGACGATCTTCAGGGCACCGCAGTCGTCAGGGACCAGCTCGGTATCGCTCCTCGCTGAACCCGGGCGCCGAAGAGCGCCCACGGACAACCGGACCCTCGCGGGGACCGCGATGAGTCTCGGCTCGCTACGACGTCTTACCAGCTGTACGGAGCGATTGCGTGAACCGAGACCGGAGGGTGTTGTGCCCGAAATCGAACCCACCGTCGAGTTGCACGAGGGGTTCAGCGAGCCAACCGCCGGCGCCCGGCCGTGGGCCGACGTCGTCGAGGTGCTGACCAACTCAGAGATGTTCTGGCTGTCGACCGTGCGCCGCGATGGACGTCCCCACGTCACTCCGCTGCCGGCGATCTGGCTCAACGGGGTACTCCATTTTTGCGCCGGAGCCCACGAGCAGAAGACCAAGAACCTGGAGTTCAATCCCCGATGCATCCTCACCACAGGCACGAACCAACTCCGGTCGGGGCTCGACGCGGTTGTCGAGGGAACGGCCCTACGCGTGACTGGCGCGGCGCAGCTCCGGGAGCTCGCGTCGATCTGGAAGTCCAAGCTCGATTGGTCCTTCCAGGTTGCCGATGGGTCATTCCGCGATGGAGACGGTCGCGTCGGCCTCGTGTTCGGAGTTGCACCGACAAAGGTCCTGGCCTTTGGCAAAGTCCCGTATACGCAGACCCGCTACCGATTCACCGCCGCCGCGGGGCTCGATGATCAACAGTGAATATGTCGACGAGCAAAGGGAGACAAGCGATGCTGAGCCTTACAACCGTGATGATCAACTCCGAGGATCCTTCCGCCTTGAGCGCGTTTTACACGAAGGTGCTCGGCAAGCCGGGATGGGACGAAGGCGGCTATGTCGGTTGGCAGGCCGGTGGCGGAACGCTGATGATCGGCCCGCACTCTGAGGTCAAGGGCCCGAACGAGATGCCGGGCCGGATCATGATCAACTTCGAGACGCAGGACGTGAAGGGCGAGTTCGACCGGCTCGAGGCACTGGGCGCGACCGTGCAGCAGGAGCCCTACCAGCCGGGCCCCGCCGGTGGCGAGATGTGGCTCGCCACGCTGGCCGACCCCGACGGTAACTACTTCCAGCTCGCGTCCCCGATGCCGGCACAGTAGAGGGCATGGGTGATGCCTCCTTCTGTCCCAGACTCGTTCCCGAGTCGGTCGCTCCCACCGACCCGAACTCGTTCGTTTGCGACATCAACGACCGATCCCGCCGTGTCACGTCTGTGACCAGCGGCCGGAGGCGGCGAGCGGAATCGAACCGCTGTAACAGGCTTTGCAGGGTCCCCGTGGGCGTCCATGACGTCCTACCCAGTCGACTGCAGTATTCCTGAGCAGGGCTTTCGTCCAGCCAGTCCAGCGAGGTGGCCGGAGTATCCCTCAGTGGATTGGCAGCAGATTGGCAATTCGGGCGGTCCTGGCCCTTTGGACTGCTCCTAGAACCGCGGTCACGCGACCGCCCGATCCTTACGCCGCCCGCGGCGAGCCCTGCGCGCCGGCCGCGTGTCAGTGATCTTCACCGAGGCGCCCAGCAATGCGAGGAGCGACAACAGCTGTCGCGCCGACTTCGAGTAGTTGGTGGGGTCAAGCAGCCTGTAGAGCTGGGTCGGTGACGTGGACAGCGCCTGCGCGACATCGCGCACCGACAGCCCAGAAGCGTCCAGGCGAGCCTTGGCTTCGACCGTGAGTCGATAGAGCTCCAACTCGGCGAGGTAGCCAGGATCGGCATTGAAATCGAGCACGGAGTCGATGTGCACGCTTCCCTCGGCACCAGACGCGAGGCGATACGTGAACGCCTCCTTCCCTAGTTCGGGATCGACATAGACGTCGGCCAGCCGGTCCGACGACGAGGGCGCCGGTGCGCACAGCGAGTACGGGAACGCCAAGTCCCCATGCCGCGTCGTGACCTCGAACCGGCGGTGCCGGTTGTCGGCTCTGACGCTCTGAATCTTCACAGTTGGCCCTCCTGCTCTAGGGACTCGATCAGCTTGATGAGCCGAGAAGTGGCTCGTCCACGCATCGGCTGGCGGTTCTCGAGATCCCACTTCACGACGAGCTTGGCGTCCCGATACACATGCACGTGGCGCGGCCCATCATCTCCGATCCAGGCGATGACGATGTAGCCGCCGCGCCTGATTCTCGACACTACGAGACGTTACCGTCAGCGGTAACATTTTACAAGCGCCGCGCACCGGGCTGACGTAGGCACACCGGCGTTTGGCCTCAGCGTCGTCAGTGGCCGGGTGGCTCCCGAGCCGGTCCTGGATGTGGGTGTCGCGGAACCCGACGATGGCGTTCTCCCCAGCCATGACGGCGCGGAACGGCGTCAGGTCTTTGCCGTCGATGAGATTGAACCGGGAGTATCGCCGGTCCTGGTTGCGGCGGGGCCGGCACAGCCGTTCGAGAGCGAGGACGCCTCCTCGGCTGTTGGGGGCAGCGGCCAGGCCCTCGAGGTAGCCAGCAGGTCGACCTCTTGAGGACTCGATGCCGTCACGCTCATACGCAGTCCTTCGCCGTGAGCCAATCGGTGCCCCTAACTCACTAGCCCAGCCGCACAACCGTGCGAGGAATTGTCAAGAGTTGTGGACGCGGATCTCCGCATGATCACGCGGCGCCTTCCTGAACCTGCTCGCTAGGTCGCTCGATCATCACCCCCTTCTCGAAGACGGCACCGGCGCGCACGAGGGCGA
>CADDZP010000035.1 GCA_902812475.1 Actinomycetota bacterium
GCGACGTGCTGCCCGGCGCGCCGGTCGCCGCGGCCATGGCCGGCCAGATCGAGGTCGGCAACCGGCCGGACCTGATCATGTTCGGCCAGACCTACGACGGACGGGACGTCGCCGGCCGTCTGTCAGCGAAGCTCGACAAGCCGGCGCTCACCAACGGCATCGACATCAGCGCCAACGGCAAGGTCACCGTGCAGAACGCCATCTTCGGCGGCAACACCCTCGTGCAGACGGCGTTCGACGGCGAGCCCCCGTTCATCGCCCTTTTTCGGCCCAAGTCGTTCGCGGCCGAGGAGGGCGGCGGCAGCGCCGCTGAGGTCGTCACCGTCGACGTCCCCGACACGGGAACGGCAGGCCAGTCGAAGGTCCTCGACCGCCACGTCGAGGAGACGACAGGACCCAAGCTCGACGAAGCCGACGTCGTCGTCTCCGGCGGCCGCGGGCTGGGATCCGCCGAAAAGTACGACATGATCGAGCAACTGGCCAAGCTGCTGAAGGGCGCACCGGGCGCCTCTCGGGCCATCGTCGACGCCGGCTGGGTGCCGTACGCCTACCAGGTCGGCCAGACCGGCAAGGTCGTCAAGCCCAACGTCTACATCGCGGCCGGCATCTCAGGCGCGACCCAGCACCTCGTCGGTATGAAGGGCGCCAAGAACATCATCGCCATCAACAAGGACAAGGACGCGCCGATCTTCTCGATCGCCGACCTCGGCATCGTCGGCGACGTGCACAAGGTTGTCCCGAAGCTGATCGAGGCGCTCCAGTCCCGGGGCTGACGGGGCGATTCAGCTAGCCGCCGAGGGCGTGGCGGAGGTTGTCCTCCCACACCCAGTTCTCCTCGAAGTGGCGGTTGGCGTCGTCCATGATGTTGTACGTCCACCAGAGGAAGTAGATCCCGATCGTCACGATGGTGACGATGACCCGGGCCACGTAGTTGTGGGCCTGCTTCGGCGCCCCAGTGGGCGGCGTGAGTTGGGCGCCGAGGGCGCCGTAGATCCCGGCCAGCTCCGCCTCGGCGGCCCGCTCGGCGGCGTCGTGCCTCACCAAGTCGCCGTCGAGGAGGATGAAGACGATGATGTCGACGATCGACCCGAGGAGCCGGAGCACCGTCCAGATCACCGGGTCGCGGAAGTTGGTCGTCATCTGCCGCAGCACGCCGAGGTGGATGCCCATGTTCTCGAAGCGCGGCCGCAGCTCGTCGGCCCGCCCTTCGGACTGCGCCCGCTCCCACGCCACCGCCGTAGCTGCGTCGAGCAGTTCGAGTCGGCGCCGGTTGTGGTCGCGCGATCGTCGCACCAGTTGGTACAGCACGTAGAAGCCGTAGATCCCGCACGTGAGGATCGTCCAGCCCAACGACGTCCAGAAGTTGAAGATGTAGTCGCTCTCGGCGCGCGTTGCGTACGACTGCTTCACGCGCTCGACGGGTGACGCGGTCGGAGCCGGGGGTGGTGTCGATGCCGCCATGGGCGCGGACATTAACCGCCGCTTTAGGCTCCCGCTCGTGACGTCACTGTGGACCAACTGGGGCCGCAACCAGACGTGTGCAGCCGAAGCGGTCGACCACCCGGGCGACGAGAGCGAGCTGGTCGCGTCGGTGAAGGCGGCGGCCGCGGCCGGACAGACGGTGAAGGCGGTCGGCTCGGGCCACTCCTTCACCGACATCGCCTGCACCTACGGCCGGCGCTTGGTGCTCGACCGCTACGCCGAGATCGTGTCCGTGGACCGCCAGCGGCTGCAGGTGACCGTGCAGGCCGGGTGCACGATCCAGACGCTCAACCGGAAGCTGGCCGAGCTGGGCTGGGCCATGCCGAACCTGGGCGACATCGAATACCAGACCATTTCCGGCGCGGTCTCGACGGCGACGCACGGCACCGGCGTGCGCCTCGGTGGCCTGGCCACACAGGTCGTCGGCCTGGAACTCGTCACGGGCGACGGGTCCGTCGTGCGGGCATCGGCCGACGAGGAGCGCGAGGTCTTCGCCTGCGGCCGCGTCGGCCTCGGTGCCCTGGGCGTGCTCTCGACGGTCACGCTGCAGTGCGTGCCCGCGTTCAATCTGCACGCCGTCGAGGAGCCCATGCGTCTTGACCACGTGCTGGAGAACCTCGACTCGTACGTCGAGGACAACGACCACTTCGAGTTCTATTACGTGCCCCACACCGGTTGGACGCTGACCAAGCGCAACAACCGCACTGACGCCCCCGTGGGCGGGATGCCGCGGTGGAAGGAGGTGCGCGACAAGGTCCTGTTCGAGAATGTGGCCTTCGGCGTCGTCTGTCGGCTCGGCCGGCGCCGTCCCTCGCTGGTCCCGCGCCTCGCGCACCTGGCGCCGTCAGGCGGTCGCCTCGACTACGTGAAGCCCAGCCACCGCACGTTCGTCACGCCCCGGCTCGTGCACTTCGTCGAGATGGAGTACTCGATCCCGCGGGCGGCCCTGCCCGACGCCCTGGTGGCGGTCAAGGATTTCATCGACCGCAGCGGGATGATGATCAGCTTCCCGATCGAGGTCCGCTTCGTCGGCCCCGACGACATCCCGCTGTCGACGGCGTACGGCGAACAACGGGCGTACTGCGCCGTCCATCGCTACGTGGGGGAGCCGTTCGAGCAGTACTTCCGCGGCGTCGAGGCGATCATGGACCCCCTCGGCGGCCGGCCCCACTGGGGGAAGATGCACTACCAGACGGCTGCCACCCTGGCGCCCCGCTACCCCGAGTGGGGCCGCTTCCAGGCCGTGCGGCGGAGAACCGACCCCGACGGCCGCTTCCGCAACGCCTACCTCGACCGGGTGTTGGGGCTGCCGTAATCCGTTCTGGCGGTCGTGGGCATCGCTATACGCCGTCCACAACCGCCAGAACGATTAGAGGGCGGCGTTTTCTAGACCAAGGGCCAGGGATACGGCCTGGACGACCGGGCCGCCGGGAACACCGGCCGGCGGACGACTGCGGCAACACGGGCCTCGAGGGCCCCGCACTCCTCGTCGTCGAGGAAACGCGGGAGCTCGTCGGGGACGGAGAACCGCTCGAGATCGGCGACCAAGTGCTCGGGGATGGCCATGCCCTCGAAGTCCCACATGACCGTGCGCAGCTTGGGATCCTCGTGAAAGCAGAGACCGTGGTCGACCGACCAGAGACGGCCGTCGGTGCCGAGCAGGCAGTGCCCGCCCTTGCGGTCGGCGTTGTTCGCCACCAGGTCGAACGCGCAGATCGCCTTGAGGGCGTCGTGGTGCTCGGGGAACTCGAGCAGCGTGAAGTAGTGCTGGGAGAAGTCGGCGTCGACGAACCGCTGGAGCGACCCCCGTCCCAGCGGGCCGTCCCGTACGACGGTCTCGGGAACCAGTCGCCACCCGAGCGCCTCCGAGACGACGTAGGCCGCCACTTCCCGGCGGTAGAGGCCCGAGGGGAAGTCCCACAGCGGCCGCTCGCCCCGCTCGGGCTTGTAGACGGCGCGGATCGTGTCACCGCCGCGGCACACTCCGACGAGGTACGTGCCGTTCGAGCTCCACGGCATCCGCCCCTCGACGTCGACGTCGCCCTGACGGAGGATCTCTATGACGTCGGGCGCTTGTGACCGTTCAGGCGAACGCACACGTGTCCTTCGGGATCGAGCGGCTCCCCGCACAGCGGGCACGCCGGACGGCCCGCCTCGACGATCTCGGCGCCGTGGAGCACGAGGGCGGCGACTTGTTCGCGCGTGGCGCCGATGCGGGCCACCGCTCCGTCGTCGTCCTCCTCGACGAGCTCTTCGGCCAGCAGCACGAAGCGGTCGTCGTCCTCGTCGTAGGAGACGCCGAGGCTGCCGACGACCCACTCGGGGTCGAGGGGTTCGACGAGGTCGAGGTGCGTGGGCAGTCCGGTGGGCGGCGGCAGGTCGGCGAGCAGCGTGCCGAGATAGCGGACGAGGGCGGCGACCTGGGTCTTCTCGAGCTTGAGCGTGAGCAGCTGGTCGCCGCGCCGGGCCTGGAGATAGAAGACACGCTGGCCGGGCGGTCCGACGGCGCCGATCGTGAGCAGGTCCACGGCGGCGAGGTCGTACGACTCACTCATGGAGCACGCTTCACGTTTGTCCGCTGGCTCCGCTCGCTCATGACGGAGCGAGCGCCTCGAGGTCGCCGGTCGAGTTCACGGTGAGCGTGATCGGCGACGAGTCGCCATACAGGATCGCCGTCACCGAGCACGGTGAGATGACGATGCGCTGGAACAGGTCGAGGGGCGTGCCGACGGCATCGGCCGCCGCCGCCTTGATGGGATCGGCGTGCGACACGGCGACGACGGTCTCGCCGGGATGGTCGGCACGGATGCGCTCGATGGCGTCGACGATCCGGCCCTGCATCTCGAGGAACGACTCACCCCCGGGGAAGCGAAAGGCGCTGGGTCGGTTCTGGACCGTCTTCCACTCCTCGGTCTTGGCCGCCCGCTTCAGCTCCCAGCCTGTCCACTCGCCGATGTCGACCTCGAGCAGGCCCTTGTCGGTCTGCACCTTGAGGCCGTGTGCCTTGGCGATCGGCGCCGCCGTCTGGCGGGTGCGCTCCAGCGGCGAGGCGTACACGGCGTGGACCTTCGCAAGGGAGCCGATGCGCTCGGCCACGGCGACGGCCTGCTTGCGCCCGTCGTCGGACAGGTGCAGACCCTTCGCCCGGCCGGGAAGCACCTTGCCGGTGGTCGGCGTGTGCCCGTGGCGGACGAGGAGGACGAGCGTGGCCTTCGGGCGGCGTCGGGCTGGCACTGACGGCGAACCTACCCTCGGGCGGTGGATTCCCTCGGGCGGGTGAACGCCGAGATCGTCGACTGCTTCAAGTGCCCGCGTCTGGTCGCGTGGCGCGAGAAGGTCGCTGCAGAAAAGCGCGCTGCCTTCCGCGACGAGGAGTACTGGGGCCGTCCCGTTCCCGGCTTCGGCGACCCTCACGCCTCGCTGCTCATCGTCGGCCTGGCGCCCGCGGCCCATGGCGGCAACCGCACGGGCAGGGTCTTCACCGGCGACCGCTCGGGTGACTGGCTGTACGGGGCCCTGTACCGCGCCGGCTACGCCAACCAGCCGACCTCGGTGCACGCCGATGACGGACTCGAGCTGAAGGGCGCCTACGTCGCCGCCGCCGTGCGCTGCGCGCCTCCCGACAACAAGCCCACGCCTGCCGAGCGCGAGATGTGCCTGCCGTACCTCGAGCGTGAGCTGGCGCTGCTCGTCGACGTGCGGGTGATCGTCGTCCTCGGCCAGTTCGCCTACGACGTCATGGCCCGGATGCTCGGCGTCCGCCCCAAGCCCAAGTTCGGCCACGGCGTGGAGGTGCCGGTGCCGAACGCCGAGCGCACGATCGTCTGCTCGTTCCATCCGAGCCAGCAGAACACCTTCACGGGCAAGCTCACCGAGGAGATGTTCGACGCCGTGTTCCGGCAGGCGAGAGTCATGACGTCGATGAAGCGCTAGGCGCGGTCGACGGCCGCGCTCGCGCCGAAGGCGCCTCAACGGCTGTCGATGGAAGAATGAGCGCGGAGGGCGAGCCGGCTTCGCCGGGCGCCCGCAGCACGATTTGCTCGGCCGAGGCCCGTTGCGCCGAGCGCCGAAAGTTCAGCGGACGAGGGCGTTGACCTCGCCGATGAGATAGATCACCGCGATCGTCAAGAGGAACAGGGCCACGACCCGCCGCAGCACCACCCGGTCGGCCTTGATGGCGAGCACGGCACCGATCCGCGCGCCTGGGATCACGCCCACGCACAGGAGGAGGGCGAAGCGCCAGTCGATGTCGCCGAGGAAGGCGTGGGTGACCATGCCGGGGATGGCGAAGATCCCTACGCACACGAGCGAGGTGGCGATCGTCTCCTTGAGCCGGAGGCCGACGAACTGGTTGAAGCCGGGGACCATCACGATGCCGCCGCCGATGCCGAGCAGTCCCGAAAGGGTCCCCGCCGCAGCGCCGACGGTGGCCACTGCGGCCGCTGAGCGGTGGAACGTGTGCTGCTTCACGCGGCCGGCGAACTCGGCGTCGGTCTCGGCCTCGGCTTCCCCCACTGCCGGGCGCGGCGGCGGCTTGCGCATCCGCCACGCGGTGGCGCCGAGCAGCAGGGCGGTGGCGACCATCAGCCAGTGACCGTTGCCGGGAACGACGTGCGACAGGAGCGAGCCGAGGATCGAGGTGGCCACGCCGATGGGCGCCGCCCACTTCACGACCTGCCAGTCGACCAGGCCCTCGCGCATGTAGCGCAACGTCCCCGAGATCGCGCTCGGAAGGATCGACGGCAGGGTCGTGCCGACGGCGACGAAGGCCGAGGCTCCGAGGGCGCGGATGCCGGGCGTCGAGATCGTCGCGCCACCCACTCCGAAGGCAGCCGACATGACGCCCGTGGCGACGCCGAGGACGACCGTCAGGACGTCGCGAAGCGGACCGGCGTGCAGGTGGCTAGCTGATTCGCTCGACGATCATGGCCATGCCCTGGCCGCCGCCGACGCACATCGTCTCGAGCCCGACCGTCTTGTCGAGCGTCTGGAGGTCGTTGATCAGCGTCGACATGATGCGGGCGCCGGTCATGCCGAAGGGATGGCCGAGGGCGATGGCGCCGCCGTGCGGGTTCAACTGGTCCTCGATGCTGATGCCGAGCTCGTCGCACACGGGCAGCACCTGGGCGGCGAACGCCTCGTTGAGCTCGACGATGTCGATGTCGGTGATCTTCATGCCGGTCTGGGCGAGCACCTTGCCGACCGCCTCGATGGGGCCGACGCCCATGATCTCGGGAGCAAGCCCGGAGACCGAGCTGGCGATGATGCGCACCTTCGGCGTGAGACCGAGCGAGCGGGCCTTCTCATCGGACATGACGAGCGTGGCCGCCGCCCCGTCGTTGAGCGGGCAGGCATTGCCCGCCGTCACGCGGCCGTCCTCGCGGAAGGCCGGCTTCAGCTCGCTGAGCTTCTCGTACGTGGTGCCGGGGCGGGGGCCGTCGTCCTTGTCGACGGTGCCGCCGTCGGGCAGCGGATAGGGCGTGATCTCACGGTCGAAGAAGCCGTTCTTCTGGGCCTCGACGGCCCGGTTCTGGGAGACGACCGCGTACTCGTCCATCCGCTCGCGCGTGACGTTGTACTTGTCGGCCACGTTCTCGGCCGTGAGGCCCATTGGGATGTACATGTGGTTGACGAACTCCGGGAGGCTCTCGTCGACGAAGCGCGGGTTCATGTCCTCGCGCTTGAACCCCCGGCCGCCTGTGCGACTGACGCTCTCGAGCCCACCGGCGATGTAGGTGTCGCCCTCGCCGGCCTTGATGGCGTGGAAGGCCATGCGGATCGTCTGCAATGAAGACGCGCAGAAGCGGTTGACGCTCGTACCGGGCACGCTGTCGGGCAGGCCGGCCAGCGCTGCGCAGTTGCGGGCGTGGTTCATGCCCTGCTCGCCGGAGTGGTTGGCCGAGCCCATCATCACGTCGACAACGGAAGCCGGGTCGACGGCGGGCACCTTCTCCATGAGGTTCTTGATGATGAAACCGCCCATGTCATCGGGTCGGACGTCCTTGAGCGATCCCTTCAGCGCCCGGCCGATCGGCGTTCGGGCGGTCTCGACGATGACGGCTTCGGGCATGGGGGCTCCTTATGCAGGCGCCGGCTCAGCCGGCTTCTCGGTGTCGGGCTTGGGCTTGGGCGGCGGCATCAGCCGGGGCGCGTCGACTGCCGTTTCGGGCCAGCGCTTGCGGCTGACGCGGGAGAGCTTCCGCAGCAGGGCGATGGCGCCGGGGTCGTCGTCGCCGGGACGGCCGATGAGCGACCCGTCCTGCAGCATCTTGACGATCACTTCCCGGCCGATCGGCGTGCGGACGATCGTGAGCGTCCAGTCGTTGTAGGCGCCGATGCCGCCCGTGGAGATGTCGGCGTGCTCGGCCGCGAAGTCGGGGCACATCTTGCAGCCCTCACGCGTCCAGGCGTGGCACTCCTTGAGGTTGACTTCGTGGTAGTCGCCGTTCTTCATCCAGATCTGGAAGACGCCTTTGATGTTCATCTTCTTCATGTCTTCCTTCTTCAGGCCGTACTTGGCCTCGAAGAGCTCCTTGAAGATGGCGTCGTCGAACGTCTTGGAGCAGAGCAGGCCGATGTTCAACGCGAAGCGCTTCGACGGCTTGCCCGCCTTGCGTTCGAGCATCACCGGCGGCACCGACGATTGGCAGCTCATGCCGACCAGAGCGAGCTTGGACGCGCCGTCGGCGATGGCCTTCTCGTAGGCCAGCGTGTTCGCCGAGTACGTGTAGCGGCTGCCGGCGGCGGCGAGGATCTCCTCGCGCGTCTTGGCCACGCCGGGTATGGCTTTCCAGCTGGTGCCGTCGCCCTCGAGGTAGGACACGAGGGCGGCGTCGATGTAGCCGTGCTCCATGGCCCAGATGAGGATGGCGCTGACCAGACCGCCGTCCTGGCCCTTCTCGGCGACCTCGGGGTCGGCCGCCTTCAGGAGGACGATGTCCTTGGAGATGCCCTCCACTTCGTCGGGCTGGCGGGCGCGTCCGAAGAGGAAGTGGTCGATCTCAGGCTCCCAGGCGCGGAAGCGGGGACAGGCGCGGGTGCAGTACGTACAGCCCTTCTCGCCGTGGCCGCAGTTGCCGGGGCCGAGCTCCTCGTCGATGTGGAAGGGCTTGTAGACCCCTTCACGGTCGTCGTAGCTGAGGACGTCGTAGGGGCAGGCGACGACGCAGCCCGCGCATCCTGTGCAGAGCCCGGAGGTGACGACCTCGTCGTAGAGGTGCTTCCAATGGGCGGTCCACTTCTCCGCCGTTGCCATTGATCCGCGACTCTAGGAGGCGTGCCGGAACTGGCAGAAGTGGAGAGGTACCGGCGTCTCGCTGAAGAAGCGGCGCTGGGACGCGAGATCGCGAAGGTCTACGCGCCCGATGACTGGTACTTGAAGGGCGGTCTGACAGCGCGAGCTGTCACGGCGGCACTGCGAGGACGGCGGTTCACGGCCGCCCGGCGCATCGGAAAGCAGCTGCTGCTGGACACCTCCGATGCCGGCCCGGTGCTCGGCCTGCACTTCGGCATGGCCGGGCGGCTGCTCGTCGACGGACGGGCCGCCATCACCGATCTGTGGTGGGCGTCGAACGAAGAGCTGGAGGGATGGGACCGCTTTGCCGTCTTCTTCGCCGACGGTGGGGATCTGCGCATGCGGGATTCCCGGCGCCTCGGCGGCGTCACTCTCGACCCGCGGGAAGCAAGGCTCGGCCCCGACGCACTGACGATCACCGTCGGTCAGTTGCGGTCCGCGCTCGGCACGTCGACGGCGCCGCTCAAGGCAAGGCTGATGGACCAGTCGAAGCTGGCGGGGGTCGGCAACCTGGCCGCCGACGAGGCCCTGTGGCGGGCAGGGCTCGATCCCCGCCGCGAGGCCGGGTCCCTCGACGCCGGCGAGCTGCGCCGCCTCCACCGCCACCTCCGCAAGACGATGCAGGACCTGCTCGAGCGGGGCGGCTCCCACACCGGCGACCTCATGCCCGAACGCGCCGCCGAAGGCGTGTGCCCCAAGGACGGCGCCCCTCTCGTCCGCGATCGGGTCGGCGGCCGGACGACGTGGTGGTGCCCCGTCCACCAGATCTAGTTGACGTTGCGCTCCCGGCCTTCCCAGAACGGGGCGCGGAGCTTGAACTTCTGGAGCTTGCCTGTTGCCGTGCGGGCCAGCTCGGTGCGGAACTCGACGGCGGTCGGGCACTTGTAGTGCGCCAGGCCGGCGCGGCAGTGCTCGATGAGCTCCGCCTCTGTCGCGTCGCTGTCCGGCTTCAGCACGACCAGCGCCCTTACGGTCTCGCCCCACTTGTCATCGGGGACCCCGATCACGCACGCCTCGGCGACCGCCGTGTGCTGATAGAGCCGGTCCTCGACCTCGATCGACGACACGTTCTCGCCGCCGGTGATGATGACGTCCTTCTTGCGGTCGGAGATGGTGACGTATCCCTCGCCGTCGATGTCGCCACCGTCACCGGTGTGGAACCAGCCGTCGACGATCGCGGCAGCGGTGGCCTCGGGCTGCTCCCAGTAGCCCTCGAGCACGACGTTCGCCCGAGCCAACACCTCGCCCTGGTCGTCGACGCGAACGCGCACGCCCAGCGCGGGCGCACCGGCCCGGCTGAGCTTCCGAGCGCGTTCCTCAGAGGACAGTGAGTCGTACTCCTCGCGCCCGCGGTTGATGGTCAACAGCGGAGCCGTCTCCGTGAGGCCGTAGATCTGGATGAACTCCCAGCCCAGCTCGGTCTCGACCCGCTCGATCGTCTTGGTGGGCGGGGGAGCGCCGGCGACGACGATGCGGCTGCGTCCACGCCCGGGAATCTCGCCTTCCCAGGTCTGGGCGGCGTCGAGGACGGCGTTGACCACGGCCGGGGCGCCGCACATGAGCGTGACGCCGTGCTCGTCGACGCGGCGCAGGATCTCAGCGCCGTCCACCTTGCGCAACACGACCTGACGGGCGCCGACGCCAGCCAACGCGTACGGCATCCCCCAGCCGTTGCAGTGGAACATCGGCAACGTGTGGAGGTACACATCGCGGTCGCTGACCGTCGTGTGCAGGCCGAACGTCACGGCGTTGATCCACGCGTTGCGGTGAGTGATCTGCACGCCCTTGGGCCTGGCCGTCGTGCCGCTCGTGTAGTTGATGGTGGCGGTGGCGTCCTCGTCGGGGTCCTCCCACGGCTCGGGCTCGGTGTTCGAACCGAACAGCTCCTCGTCGGTCGCCGATCCCAACACCAACCGGTGCTTGGCGTCGACGGTCGCCAGCGATTCGTCGAGCTCTGGATCGACCAAAAGCACGGACGCGCCGGAGTGGTCGACGATGTAGGAGATCTCCTCGGCGTTCAGACGAAAGTTGATCGGCACCAGGATGCGCCCGAAGCCGCTCACACCGAAGAAGGAGATGAAGAAGCGCGCCGCGTTGGGCGACACGATCGCCACCCGCTCCCCCCGACCGATGCCCATCTGATCGAAGGCGGCCGCCTGCGCACGCGCCTTGGCGTGCACCTGCCGCCACGTCAGTGAGCCGAGCGACCCGCCGGGCGGTGAGGGTTCGTCGATGAGGCCGAGCCGCTCGCCGTAGACGGCGTCGGCCCGCTGCAGGAAGTCACCAACTGTCAAAGGCACACGCATGCGCGAAACGTACGCCTACCGTGCGGTTTATGAAAGCCGTCACCGTGGTCGACAGGACGGTCGAGGTCCGGGACCACCCCGATCCCGAGCCGGGCAAGGGGGAGCTGCTCGTGCAGGTGGAGGCGGCCGGGTTGAACAGGGCCGACATGATGCAGGTACAGGGTTTCTACCCGGCGCCTCCGGGCAGCCCGCCCGACATCCCCGGCCTCGAGCTGGCCGGCGACGTGGTGGCCACGGGTGAAGGCGTCACCGCCTTCGCCGAGGGTGACCGGGTCATGGCCATCGTCGGGGGCGGCGCCCATGCCGAGCTTGCCGTCGTTCACGAGCGCATGGCGATGGCCGTGCCCGAGTCGGTGCCGTGGTCGGAGGCGGGCGGCTTCCCCGAGGTCTTCCTGACCGCCCACGACGCCCTCTTCACCCAAGGCCGGATCTCGATCGGTGACCGAGTCCTCGTGCACGGCGCGGCCGGCGGTGTCGGTACGGCCGCCGTGCAGCTCGCCGTGGCGGCCGGCGCGCACGTCACGGCGTCGGTGCGCAACCGCGATCTCTGGGACGGCGTGCGCCAGCTCGGGGCCCACGAGGTCGTAGCGCACGACGACTTCGCCGGCCGCGGCCCGTTCGACGTCATTCTCGAACTCGTCGGAGCCGTGAACATGGCGGGAAACCTGCAGGCACTGGCACGAGGGGGACGCATCGTCGTCATCGGTGTGGGCGCCGGGGCGGGCGCCGAGATCGACCTGCTGACGATCATGGGCAAGCGGGCGCTGGTGACGGGGTCGACGTTGCGCTCCCGCCCACTCGAGGAGAAGGCCCTCGCGACCCGGCGGGCCGAAACCCACGCCGTACCGCTTCTGGCCGACGGCACCGTACGCGTCCTCGTCGAGCAGACGTACGCGATTGCCGACGCGGCCGCCGCCTACGAGCGATTCGACCGCGGCGGCAAGCTCGGCAAGATCGTGCTCGTTCGTCGATAAATGGGTCGTACTACGATGTATTCGTGAGGGGGCGCTTACTGCAGTTTCGACGACAGCGGGAGCTGTTCGTCGAGGGACTCCTCGGGCGCGAGCGACGTCTCTTGGCGTACGTCGCCGTGGCCGGCCTCGTCGGCGGGCTGGTGGGCGCCGCCTACATCGGTCTCCTCCACTTGTTCGAGGACGGCCTCTGGCCGACGCACTGGGACACCCTCCCGCACCTCTTGATTCTCGTCGGCGTCGGCGTCGCCGTCGGCATCCTCACCCGGTTGCTGGGGAACCCGGGCGACGTCGAGCTGCTCGTCAACAACATCCACGTGCTGGGCGGCCCCGAAGACATCCGCGACCTGCGGTCGCTCATCCCGGTGTCGCTCCTCTGCATCTCGTCGGGTGGCGGGATGGGGCCCGAGGCGCCGCTCGTACAGACCACCGGCTCCCTCGGCGCCTGGCTGGCCAACCGACGGCATCTCGCTCGTGACGATGTCCGGGTCCTGACCATCACCGGGATGGCGGCCGGGTTCACCGTGCTGTTCGGTGCGCCCCTCGGCTCCGCCATCTTCGCCCTCGAAATCCTGCACCGGCGAGGGATGGAGTACTACGAGGCGCTCATGCCGGCGGTGTTCGGCTCGCTCGTCGGGTACGCGCTGTACGTCGTCCTCACCGGCGTCGGCGTCGAACCCGTCTGGCGCTTCCCGGCGATCGGACACCTCCGCGCCGTCGACATCGCGTGGGGCCTCGGCTGCGGCGTCGCCGGCGCCGCGGTCAGCGCCATCTTCACCTACCTGAGCACCGGGGCGCGGGCGGTCTTCCGCTGGCTCCCGCCCGCGCTCCGGCCCATCATCGGCGGCGCCGTGCTCGGCGGCCTGGCGTTCTGGTCGCCCTACGCCTTGACATTCGGCGAGGCGCAGATCAACGGTCTGGCCGTCCGAAAGGGCGCCCTCCTGATCTTCTTGGTTGCGGCCGCGGCCAAGCTCCTGGGGACGACGGTGACGCTGTCGAGCGGATGGCGGGGCGGATTCATCATCCCCATGTTCTTCATCGGCGTCGCCCTCGGCCGTCTGGGCCACGGGCTGTTCCCTGGGACGAACGTGGTCGTCCTCATGGCGTCCCTCATGGTGGCCATCAACGTCGGCGTCACCAAGACACCCTTGGGCAGCACGCTCGTGGTCACCGAGATGGCGGGCCTGCAGCTCATTCCGATGACTCTGATGGCCGCCGTGGTGAGCCTGTTCCTCACCAGCGAGGTCGGACTCATCCACAGCCAGCGCCGGCGGGAGGGCGCGTACGAAGAGACGCCGAGCGACACCGCGGGCGTCTCGGACAACGGCGCGCGGGCCGGTGAGCCCGTGGCCGTTAAAGCCGAGACCTGATCGACGAGCCCCAGCTGGGGGAGCGCCCGAACGACGACTCCAACCGGGCGAGCAGCAACGCCTTCTCGAGCTTGGTCTCTCGCTCTTCCTGCAGCTGGGAGACGGGGATGGCGAGCAGGGTGTGGAGCTTCTCGAGCAGCTGGAACGGATCGACGGGCTTGGTCACGTATTCGTCGGCCCCGAGCTGCCACGCCTCGATGAACTCCCCGGCGTGGACCTTGCACGTGAGCACGAGCACCCTCGTGTCGGCCGCGACGTTGCGCTGGCGCATGGCCCGCAGGACGCCGTGGCCGTCGAGGCCGGGCATCATCAGGTCGAGCACCATGCACTCGGGCGGCAGCTCCTCGATGGCCTCGAGTGCCTCGAGCCCGTCCGCGGCGACGCGGACGTTGTGACCAGCGTCCTCGAGGACGAGGCCGAGCATGTCGCGGATGTTCGGATCGTCGTCGACGATCAGGAGCTCACGGCCCACGTCCGTTTGATCGACGCCACCGCTCGGGAACTTGAGCGGTCCTACTCCTGGAGGAAGGCGCCGAGAAGCCGGTCGACGGCCGCGGTGGCCTGGCGGCGCGTCTTTGCGGGGTTTTGTGCTCTGGCAACAAGCATTGCGGCCTCGTTGAGGGCGCCGAGAAGGAGGTGGGCCACCAGCTCGACGTCGGCCACCGCCAGCCGGTTCTCGGCCGCCACCTCCTCGAGCGCTCCCTTGAGGAGCCCGAAGCCGTAGCGCTCGTCGATCTCCCTCCACCGCTGCCAGCCGAGGACGGCGGGGGCGTCGGTGAGGATGATCTGGCGCACGGACGGGTCTTCGGCCAGGGCGATCCACCGGGCGCAGCCGGCGCGGAGGATTCGGACGACGTCACGCTGGCGAGCGACCGCACCCATCAGCTCGCCGGCGACGTTTTCCTCGACGTGCTCGACGACCGCCTCGAAGAGCCGGTCTTTGCTGTCGAAGTGGTGGTACAGCGAGCCCCGGCTGACGCCCGTCTCCCGCAGCACCTGCTCGATGGACGTGTCGTCGTACCCCTGCTCTGTGAAGAGACGCGCAGCGACGTCGAGGAGCTGGCGGCGAGTAGCCGCGCCCTGGGCGATGCGCTTGTCGACAGGCATGACCCTGGTCACGTTGTCAGACTCCATCCCGATGCTTAGGATACCGACTGTCGGTCTAGTAATGGGAGGCGTGCATGGGACTGGGACGGCAGGAGGCAATCGACGGCCTGACCGCTGAGTACGAGGCGTTCGAGAAGCTCGTCCGCTTGCTCGACGACCGGCAGTGGGAGCAGCCGTCGCGTTGCGAAGGATGGACAGTGGGCGACGTCGCCCGCCACATCGTCGGCACGGCGGCCGACGTGGCCAACGGTGTGGCCGGTACGCATACACCCGAAGAAGAGGTCGCCGAGCGCCAAGGCCGCACCGCCACCGAGGTCGCCGACGAGCTCGCCACCGCCCTTGGCACACTGCGCAACCTGGCGTCGGTGATCGACGACGCGGCCTGGAACGGACCGAGCCCCGTCGCCGATCTCACGATGCGGCAGGGGATACTGACGCTGATCTACGACCTGTGGGTCCACGCGGACGACATCCGCACCGCCCTCGGGATGGAGACGGCCGGCTCGCAGCTCGGCCTCGACGCCTCGGTGGAGTACCTGGCCGGGCAGCTCGAGGAGCGCAGCTGGGGCCCGGCCACGCTCGCCCTCGACGGCGTCGAGAAGCTCGACGTCGGCGGCGGGGGCTCGCCGCTGACCGGCGACGCCCGCCAGTTCGTGCTGGTGGCGACCGGCCGCGCCGATCCTTCTTCGATGGAACTCGACGAGACGGTGAACATCTACGCCGTGACCTGACGGCCCCGGGCGCCCGGCGCACGCGTTCCGGGCCTATTGTTCGAAGCCCCTATGGCGCTTGAACAGGAGGCCCTCGCAGCCGCCCTTCCCCTCTACGAGGTCTATGGCGAGCTGGGGCACGGGGCGTGGGGCGTGGTGCTCGCCGGGCGCCACCGTCAGCTTGGGCGGGATGTGGCGATCAAGCAGCTGCCGCGCGCGTTCGCCAGGGACCCTGCCGTCCGCAGTCGCTTCGTCGCCGAGGCGCGCCTCTTGGCGTCGCTGGAGCATCCCCACATCGTCCCCATCTACGACTTCGTCGAGCACGAGGGTCTGTGCCTGCTCGTCATGGAGCGACTGACGGGCGGCACGCTTTGGAACCGGGCCAGGGGGGGGAACGTCAATCCCCAGGCTGCGTGCGCCATCGTCCTCGCCGTGCTGTCCGCCCTGCAGTACGCGCACCAGCGGGGCGTGCTGCATCGGGACGTCAAGCCGGAGAACCTCATGTTCTCCGGCAAGGGCGACCTCAAGGTCACCGACTTCGGCATCGCCAAGGTCGTCGGCGGCGCGGCCACGGTCGCGACCCGCGCCGGCGACGTGCTGGGCACGCCTGCATACATGGCGCCCGAGCAGGCCATGGGCGGCGAGCTCACGCCGGCGACCGACGTCTACGCCGTCGGCACCGTGCTCTACGAATTGCTGTCCGGCGTCCTGCCGTTCCCCGAGGACAGCAACCCGGTCGCCATGCTGTATCGCCACGTGCACGAGGAGCCCAAGCCTCTGCGGGAGATCGCACCGCACGTGCCCGACAGGCTGGCCGACGTCGCGGCCCGGGCGCTCGCGCGCGACACCGCGCAGCGGTACCCGGACGCCGAAGCCTTCGCCGTCGGACTGGCCGAGGCCGCGTGCGGCACGTGGGGACCGGGCTGGCTGCCGGCGACGGGGATGGCCGTGTCCACGTCCGGTCCTGTGCTCAGCGCGGCGACGGGCCAGAGCGGCGGCGGCGGAGCGGCGATGATGATGGCGCCCCGTCGGGA
>CADDZP010000036.1 GCA_902812475.1 Actinomycetota bacterium
ATCGATGACGCACGTGCCCACGTCGGTGCGGCTGGGCAGGTCGTACATGACGTTGAGCAGCACCTCTTCGAGGATGGCTCGCAGGCCGCGGGCACCGGTGCCCCGCAGGAGGGCCTGCTCGGCGACCGCCTCGAGCGCGTCGTCGGTGAACTCGAGCTCGACGCCGTCGAACTCGAAGAACTTGCGGTACTGCTTCACCAGCGCGTTCTTGGGCTCGACGAGGATGCGAACGAGCGCCTCCTGGTCGAGGTTGGACACGGCGCCGATGACGGGCAGACGGCCGACGAACTCAGGGATGAGACCGAATTTCAGCAGGTCCTCCGGCAGCACCTGCCCGAGGATCATGCCGAGGTCCTTCTCGTCGGAGCGGCGGATGTCGGCGCCGAAGCCAACACCCTTGTGGCCGATGCGGCTCTCGATGATCTTCTCGATGCCGGCGAAGGCGCCGCCGCAGATGAACAGGATGTTGGTGGTGTCGATCTGGATGAACTCTTGGTGGGGATGCTTGCGCCCGCCCTGGGGCGGCACGGAGGCCGTCGTGCCCTCGAGGATCTTCAGCAGCGCCTGCTGCACGCCTTCACCGGAGACGTCACGCGTGATCGACGGGTTCTCGCTCTTGCGGGCGATCTTGTCGATCTCGTCGATGTAGATGATGCCGGTCTCGGCCTTCTTGACGTCGTAGTCGGCGGCCTGGATGAGCTTCAGGAGGATGTTCTCGACGTCCTCACCGACGTAGCCGGCCTCGGTCAGCGCCGTGGCGTCGGCGATGGCGAAGGGCACGTTGAGCATCCGCGCCAGCGTCTGTGCCAACAACGTCTTGCCGCAGCCGGTGGGGCCGAGCAGGAGGATGTTGGACTTGGCCAGCTCGACCTCGCCGTCGGTGTAGGCGCCGACCTGGACCCGCTTGTAGTGGTTGTAGACGGCGACCGACAGGATCTTCTTGGCCTGCTCCTGGCCGATGACGTAGTCGTTCAGGAAGGAGTAGATCTCACGGGGCTTGGGCAGCTCGTCGAAGCGCAGCTCGGAGGTCTCGGAGAGCTCTTCCTCGATGATCTCGTTGCAGAGGTCGATGCACTCGTCGCAGATGTAGACGCCGGGGCCGGCGATCAGCTTCTTGACCTGCTTCTGCGACTTGCCGCAGAAGGAACACTTGAGAAGGTCTCCGCCGTCTCCGAACTTCGCCACCCGCCTGTCCCCCTTAGCTCACGCCTGCGACTTGCGGCACCTGGGCCAGCTCGCGGCTCACGATGACCTCGTCGATGAGCCCATAGTCCTTCGCCTCGTCTGCGCTCATGATGAAGTCGCGGTCGGTGTCCTTGCGGACCTTCTCCATCGGCTGCCCGGTGTGGTGGGCGAGGATGCGGTCGAGCAGCTCGCGGAGACGCATGATCTCCTTGGCCTGAATTTCGATGTCGGCCGCCTGGCCCCCCGCACCGCCGTAGGGCTGGTGCAGGAGGATGCGAGCGTGGGGCAGGGAGAAACGCTTGCCCTTGGTGCCTGCGCCCAACAGCACAGCCGCCGCCGACGCGGCCTGGCCCATGCAGATCGTCATGATGTCGGGCTTGATGTACTGCATGGTGTCGTAGATCGCGAACAGCCCGGTGATGTCGCCACCGGGCGAGTTGATGTAGAGGTTGATGTCCTTGTCGGGGTCCTCGGACTCCAGGTGGAGCAGCTGGGCCATGATCAGGTTGGCAATAGTGTCGTCGATCGGCGTGCCGAGGAAGATGATCCTCTCCTTGAGCAGGCGGGAGAAGATGTCGTAGGTGCGTTCGCCCCTGTTGGTCTGCTCGACCACATAGGGCATGGAGTAATTGCGCGTCATGCGTCCTCGGCGGGGGTGTCGGGTGTGGGGTTCATGAGCTCCGCACGATCGATGATCTTGCCTTCCTCATCGGCGATCTCGACGTGCTCGGTGAGCCACGTCAAGGCCTTTCCCTTCCTCACGTCCGAGCGTACCGCGGGCAATTGGTCATTGCGTTCGAGCTGCTTGCGGACGGCAGCAGGCTTTTGATCCGTAGCTTGCGCGATGCGCTCGATCTCGGCGTCGACCTCCTCGTCGCTGGCCTGGAGGTCCTCGGCATCGGCCACGGCCCGCAGGGCGAGGTCGGCCTTGACAGCGTTGACGGCCGCCTCCCGGAGGTCGTTCTGGAACTCCTCGGCCGAACGTCCCGTGGCCTGGAGGTACTGGGCGAGGTCGGCGCCCTGGGCCGACAGACGGTGGGACAGCTCGTGGAGACGGCGTTGCATCTCCTCGTTGACCAGGGGATCGGGGATCTCCTCGCTGACCAGCTCGACGAGGGCGTCGACGACCTCGTTGCGGATGCTGAGCTTGGCCTGCATGCGCTTGACCGTGGCCAGTCGGGTGCGGATGTCGTTGCGGAGCTCTTCGAGGGTGTCGAACTCGGACGCGTCGCCGGCCCACTCGTCGGTGACGTCGGGAAGGATCTTCTCCTTCACCTCCTTGACGAGCACCTGGAACCCCACCTCTTCTTCCTGGCCGGGGACCGACGCCGTGAACTTCAAGATGTCGCCGGGCTTGGCACCACGCAGCTCGGCATCCAGCTCAGGGACGACAGAGGCGCTGCCCAGCTCGTAGAGGAAGTCGTCGGCGGTGAGGCCCTCGATCTGCTCGGAGTGCCGATAGCCCTTGAGGTCGATGAGGACGAAGTCGCCGTCCGACGCCGGCCGGGAGACCGTCTGGAGCTCGCCGAACTGCTCGCGCAGGCGGTCGAGTTGGCGGTCGACCTCCTCGTCGGTGACCTCGGGGCTGGGGATGGTGACGCGCAAGCCCTGGTAACCCGCCACCGAGACCTGCGGGCGCACCTCGACGACGGCCTCGAACTGCACGGGCCCCGCGTCTTGACCGGACGTGATCTCGATCTCGGGCGGCGCGATGGCGTCGACGTCCTGCTCCTCGAGGGCCTTGACGTAGTAGTCGGGCAGGGCGTCGCGCAGGGCTTCTTCGCGCCCGACGTCGGTGCCCAGCCGGGCCTCGAGGATGCGCCGGGGCGCCTTGCCCGGCCGGAACCCGGGGATCCGCGTCTGGCGGGCGATCTTGCGGAAGGCGGCGTCGATGGCCTTGTCGAACTCGGCCTCGTCGACCTCGACCGACACCTTCACCTTGTTGCCCTCGAGGGGCTCAACGCTTGACTGCATCGGCGGACCACCCTACCGGGGGGTCCCGCCAACGCTGCTTACGATGGGGAGAAGACTGCTCCCTCGATGAGGTTGAGGAGGTTGCCCTCGCTGTCCTTGAACCAGGCGGCGCGCACGGGACCGAAGTCAGCGATCGAGTCGGTGGTCCCGTCGAAGTCCTCGAACGTCACGCCGCGCTCTTTCAAGTCGTCGACGCGGCGGCGGAGGTCGTCGACGACGAATCCCATCTGGTCGTGGGTGCCGCTCGGCTGTCCGGTCGACTGAAAGACCACGAACCGAGCACCGCCGACGTCGTAGAACAGGTGAGGCCCGTGCTCGTGGAACGGGCGCATGCCGAGCTTGTCGTCGTAGAAGCGGCGCGCCCGCTCGATGTCTCGGGCCGGGAGCTTGGCGTAGGCGAGTTCGGCCTGCAGGGTGTCTGTCACTTGGTGTCCTCCGATAGTTGCTCTGTCATGTCAACTGCTCTGCGATGGCTGCGAAGTCGAGCCAGACGTTCTCCCGGCAGATCAGGCCGTCGCGGAACTCGAGTACGTGGAGCAGCCGGTGGCTGAATGGACGGTTGCGCCCGTCGAACCCGAACGGGCGCCCGACGGCCCGCCCGTGCCAGACGACCTCGTCGACGAGGAAGTCAGGCCCGTAGAGGCGCCGAACCGGATCGATCCGCTCGCCGGCGATGTCGGCGAAGAGGTGCTCGTAGAACGCCCGCACCGCCTCCTTGCCGCGGGCCGGGCCGCCGGGAAAGCCGACCACGTCGTGGACGACGTCGTCGGTCAACGTCGACAGCACGCCGTCGACGTCGTCGGCCGCCTCGTACTTGTAGTGGGCCTCGAGGACCGCATCCATTTCCGATGGCGTCAGCTGCTCCATGCAGAGTTTCCTTCCCTGCTTCCGTGAGACTTGGTACAGTAATGAGATGATAGTCTCACGTCAAGACGAAGGTCGCATGAATCAGAAGCACCGCACGCGGCGGGCGATCGTCGAGGCCGCCGCCGAGCTGGTGCGGGAGAACAGGACGCCGACCGTCGCCGAAGCCGCCGAGCGGGCGTTGGTCTCGCGAGCCACCGCCTACCGCTATTTTCCCAGCCAGCAGTCACTGCTGACCGAGGTGCAGGCCGACGCCACCCAGCCGTCGATCGACACCCTGCTGGCCGACATCGGAGACGACATCGAGACGAGGGTGGCGACCATCACGCGCGAGCTCGCCCGCATGGTTCTCGCCGACGAGGCGCTCTTCCGCAACCAGATCCGAGCCAGCCAGGACGCCTGGTTCGCCCGCCAGGGCGACACGTCGGTGCCGGTGCGCGAAGGGCGGCGTCTGGCCTGGATCGACAAGGCCCTCGAGCCGGCCAAGGGGGTGCTGGGCCGCCGAGAGCGCGCCAGGTTGCGGACGGCGCTGGCCGTCGTCGTCGGCGTCGACTCGGTGATCTCGCTACGCGACATCTGCGGCCTCAGCCCCGAGGCGACGGTCGACGCCCTGGTGTGGACGGCAACCTCCGTCGTCCGTCAGGCCCGATTGACGACAGCCGGCTGAACTCAGTTCGTCCGAAGCGTTGACAATTGCTCGGTGTCGTGGCGGGCTCGGACCTGAGCGATCGCCTCTGCATCGGGAGCCCCCTCACCCTCGAGGACCTAGGCGAGCTCCTCCGAAGTAGCGCTCGTGGCCCGGCGGCGACGTGAAGAAGATGAAGTCGCCGGGCTCTCGCTGCGCGTCACGGTCGGATCCAAGGCGACGGTCGTTCCGTAGCGACGCACGGTGCCGGACTGCAAGGCGAGCAGCCCGAAGACCTCGCCCGGGCCGAGCAGCCGATAGGTGACCGCGTCGCCTTCCTCGGTGAAGGCGCGCGACGCGACGTGACCTTCTTCGATCAGGTGCACGGAATCGGCGACGTCTCCTTGATGGAAGATCACCTCGTTGCGGCGATAACGGCGGCGCGCGCCCATGGTGAAGAGCTCGTCGCGGTCGTGTTCGGAGAGCCCCCGGACCATTGGCCAGACCGACACGGCCTCGACACTCACGTGCGCCTTCCTACCCGGGAGGGCCGGAGATCGTGACAGGATCCCACCCGTGACTGAACATCGGATGCTGGTCGACGGCAAGCTCGTCGACGGTCGGGACGGGCGGACGTTCGACAACGTCAACCCGGCGACCGAGGAGGTGCTCGGCTCGGTCGCCGACGGGAACGCCGCCGACATGGCCGCGGCCATCGCCGCCGCCCGCAACGCCTTCGACAACACGACGTGGGCAACTGATCACGCATTCCGCGCCGCCTGCCTGCGCCAACTGCAGGACGCCCTCGACTCCGAGCGCGAGGAGCTCCGGGCCGAGCTGGTGGCCGAGGTCGGGTGTCCGGTGCTCGGGACGTATGGACCGCAGCTGGACACCCCGCTGTCGGAGGCTCTGCTGTGGCCGGCTGCGGCGATCGAGAGTTTTCCATGGTCGAGGACGCTGCCGCCCAAGGATCCCTTCGGGATGGGACTGACCGAGCGGGAGGTCTGGAAGGAGCCGGTCGGCGTCGTCGGCGTCATCGTGCCGTGGAACTTCCCGTTCGAGATCACCCTCAACAAGCTGGGCCCGGTCTTGGCCATGGGCAACACCTGCGTGCTGAAGCCGGCGCCGGACACGCCGTTCAACGCCACGCGGCTGGGCCGCCTGATCGCCGAGCGGACCGAGATCCCGCCCGGCGTCGTCAACGTCGTGGTCTCCCATGACCATCTGGTCGGCGAGGTGCTGACCACCTCGCCCGACGTCGACATGGTCGCCTTCACCGGCTCGACGGTCACCGGGCGCCGGATCATGGAGGCCGGGTCGGCCACGATGAAGCGCATCTTTCTCGAGTGCGGCGGCAAGTCGGTGAACCTGATCCTCGACGACGTCGACGTGGCCGCCGCCGCGGCCGGCGCCGGCGGCATGTGCTTCCACGCCGGCCAGGGATGCGCCATTCCCACCCGGCTGCTGGTGCCGAGGAGCCAGTACGACGCAGCTGTCGAGAGCGCCAGAGCAGCATTCGAAGGGGTGCCCTACGGCGATCCGACCGACGCGTCGAACATCATGGGCCCGCTGATCTCCAAGAGGCAGCAGGACCGGGTCCTCGCCTACATCGAGTCGGGCCGGGCCGAGGGTGCGCGGGTCGTCGTCGGAGGCGGTGTACCCAAGCACCTCGACCGCGGCTACTTCGTCGAGCCGACGCTCTTCGCCGATGTCGACAACTCCATGAAGATCGCCCAAGAGGAGATCTTCGGCCCCGTGCTCTGCATCATCGGTTGCGACGACGAGGACGACGCCGTGGCCATTGCCAACGACAGCGTCTACGGACTGTCCGGCTCGATCACCTCGAACGACCTCGAGCGAGCCAAGCGGGTCGCCCGCCGCATCCGCACGGGCACGCTGTCACTCAACGGCGGCGTCTGGTACGGCGCCGACGCCCCGTTCGGCGGCTACAAGCAGTCGGGCGTGGGCCGCCAGTGTGGCATCGAGGGCCTCGAGATCTTCACCGAGACGAAGACGGTCGGCTGGCCCGCGTCCTAGGGCCGCGTCCACGCCACGGATGCCCTGTCGCCGAACGGCACTTGTCTCAAGTGGGATTTCGCGGTCTTGCATGTAGTCGATGAGGGCTTGAGCACGCGGCGGCGCAGGACGCTCTCACCAGCAACGCGGACGACGATCGTGCGCGTCACCGCCTTTGCCACCGCTGAAGCCGGCGGTGGTTGTTATCAGGCGGCGGTCGCGACGAGCACGCTG
The DNA here is from genome assembly GCA_902812475.1 of Actinomycetota bacterium. Classification (GTDB taxonomy): domain Bacteria; phylum Actinomycetota; class Acidimicrobiia; order Acidimicrobiales; family AC-14; genus CADDZP01. The sequence goes on from CADDZP010000036.1 coordinate 6,899, forward strand.
GTGGGCGAGGACGGCGCGCGGGTTTCGGCATGGCATAGCCCCGCCGCCCGGAAGAGGGCGGCGAACTCCGCCTCGGTGCGCTCCCTCCCGGGCAGCAGGGTGAGCATGACGATGTCGAGCAGCTTGCCAAGGTGCGGATGGTCGCCTTGGGGGATGACGGCGTCGACGACGATGACCTTCGCGCCGGGGTCCATGGCGCGGCGGACATTGGCGAGGATGGCGGTGGCCCGCGCGTCGTCCCAGTCGTGGAGAATCATCGAGAGCACATAGGCGTCGCCGCCTTCGGGGACGGCAGTGAAGAAGTCGCCGCCGACCGTGTCGGCCCGGTGGCCGACGCCGGCGTCCGCCAGGACCTTGTCGGCGCCGGCGACAACGTGCGGCAGGTCGAAGACGACCGCTCCGAGGTCTGGGTAACGGCCGAGGAGGGCGGCGGCGAGGTGTCCATGGCCGCCGCCGACATCGACAGCGACCCGGATGCCGGACAGGTCGCAGGCTTCGAGAGCAACGGCGTGGACCTGGCGGGCGAGGTTCCCCATGGCGTTGTCGAAGATGGCGGCGTCGCCGGGGTGGTCTGCCAGGTACGACCAGTAGTCGGTGCCGTGGACGTGCTCGAAGGCGGGCTCACCGGTACGGACGGCGTGGAGCAGCTCGACGAAGGCGTGGTTCCGGGCAGGCATGCCGAAGTACCGGGCGAGATCCCGCATGGAGCCTTGCACGTCCTGGCGCAGTGCGGCGCCAGCCGGCGTGAGCCCGAACGTTCGCGGCGCAACCTCGGTGAAGATGCCTTGGGCAGCGAGGGCGCGTAGCACCCGGTACAGGGCGTCAGAGTTGGTCCCCGTCGGGCCGGCAAGCTCGTCGACTGGCCGGGGGCCTTCCGCGAGCAGGTCGGCCACGCCGAGCTCGGCTGCCACCCCCACGAGTTGGGTGAGCAGCGACGCGAAGCACAGTTGCAGGATTCTCTCGGCGTCAGGATTGGTGGCCATGGTTACGCTCCTTCTGGCTTCGCCCCGTATCGGGCCGGCTCCCTGAGCGTCGCTCATGCTGGTTGCGGACGCGGTCACGGCGACGTCACGGCGAGGTCAACGGCAACCTCGGCGGTACGCTGCGCCGGGGCACCGACGAGGGACGGGTAGAGCGCCCATGGAGTTCCGCATCCTTGGCCCGCTTCAGGTCATTGACGAGACCGGCGCCGAGGTCCCCATCGGCGGCGGCCGGGAGCGCGCTCTCCTCGTCCTGCTGCTGCTCTCCGCGAACCGCGTCGTGTCATCCGGCCGGCTCGTCGAGGACGTGTGGGGCGACCGTCCCCCGGGCGATCCCGGCCATGCGCTGCGGGTGCACGTGTCGCGACTGCGCCGGTCACTGCGGGACGCGGGCTGCGATGGCGTCCTCGTCACCCGGTCGCCGGGGTATGTAGTCGAAGTCGACGCCGACGCGGTCGACCTCGGGCGGTTCGAGACCCTCGTCGCCGACGCGCGGCAGCAGTCGACCAACCACGACCACGCCGGCGCGGCGGTGACCCTGCGCCAAGCGCTGGCGCTGTGGCGGGGTCCGGCGCTCGTCGACGTCGGTGACACCCCCTCGTTCCGAGGCGAGGCCTGCCGTCTCGACGAGCTCCGGCTGGGTGCCATCGAACAGCGGGTCGAAGCGGACCTCGCTTGCGGCCGCCACGTCGAGATCGTCGCCGAGCTGGACGCCCTGACCCGAGCCCATCCACTTCGCGAACGGTTGTGGGGCTTGCGGATGCTGGCCCTCTACCGCGCAGGCCGACCCGCCGACGCCCTCCGCAGCTATCAGGATCTGCGAGCGGTCCTCGGTGAAGAGCTCGGCCTGGAGCCGAGTCCGGCGCTGGCCCGGCTGGAGGGAGCCATCCTGCGCCACGAACCGGGGCTCGACTGGTCGCTGCTGTCGCCCACGGCGGAGGCCTCGCGTTCGATCCTGGCGGTCGGCGCTGGCGCTCCGCGTCAGGCGCCTGAGCCGCCGCCGACGACATATGCCCGGGTCGACGGCGTCAACATCGCCTATCAGGTTGTGGGCAAAGGACCGGTCGACATCATCGTCGTCCCCGGCTTCGTCTCCAACGTCGATCTCTACTGGGCCAACCCCGGATGGGTGCAGGTCTTCGACCGGCTGACCCGGTTGGGCCGGCTCATCCTGTGGGACAAGCGGGGCACCGGCCTGTCCGATCCGGTGCCGCGGGTCCCGACGCTCGACGAGCGAGCTGACGACCTGCTGGCCGTCATGGACACCGCTGGCAGTGAGCGCGCCGTGCTCTTCGGGATCTCCGAAGGCGGCCCGATGGGACTCCTTTTCGCCGCCGCCCATCCCGACCGGGTTCGAAGTCTCGTCCTGTACGGGGTCTCGCCCCGCTTCAGCGCGGGACCCGACTGGCCGTACGGCTTTTCCGCTGCCGAGCAGGCGAAGCTGCGGCGCGAGATCGAGCAACACTGGGGCGCCGGCGCCCTCATTGACATTTTCGCCCCTACTGAGGCAAGCAACGACACCGCCCGGCAAGCCTGGGGCCGCACCCAGCGAGCCGGGGCCAGTCCCACCATGGGCCTCGCAGTCTGGGACGCCATGATGGCGATCGACTGTCGCGACATCCTCTCCGCGGTCCGAGTCGCGACCCTCGTGCTCCACCGGCGGGGTGACCGGGTCGCGCACATCGACGGCGCCAGACACATCGCCGCGTGCGTCCCCGGCGCCCAGCTTGTCGAACGTCCAGGCGAGAATCATCTCCTGCCGGTCGGCGACCTCCGCCCCTTCTTGGACGAGATCGAGTGGTTCGTCAGCGGGACTGGCATCCGGCCCGTCGCGGACCGGGTCCTGACGACCGTCGCCTTCGTGGCTCTCCCCGTCGCAGCAGGCGAGGCCGTACACGACACCGAAGCCGTCGCCCGCGTGCACCCAGGCGTCGAGGACTTCGGCGGCCGCCCGGTCACGGCGACCGACTCGGCTTTCGTCGCCGCGTTCGCCGCTCCTAGCAAGGCCATCGCCTGGGCCTCAGCCGTCGTCCAATCGCCGCCCGGCGGACCCGGCGCTCGGATCGGCATCCACACCGGCGAGTGCGAGGTGACCGGCAACGAAGTCCGCGGGCCCGCCGTGGACATCGCAGCGAGAGCGGCAGCGCTGGCCGCCCCCGAAGAAGTGTTTGTCACCGGCACCGTCAAGGATCTCGTGGCTGGCTCCGACCTCGCCTTCGCTGACCGCGGCGTGCACCCGCTGCCCGAAATCCCCGGCGTCTGGCCGCTCTTTGCCGTCGTGCTCGCAACCGACGCTGCCCGGCTCAGATCTCGACGGAAAGGCTAGAGGGGCGAGTTCGTACACTCTGCTCGCTCACCTCGGATGGCGACTGATCATTCCGACCGGGAATCGAGATCGATCTGAACGAACGCCGGCGGCGTGCGCGTCCCAGAACGCACACCTCTTCCGTCCGGCATCGGTGCCGCCAAACGCCGGGCTTGTGACCCCTATTCCAGGCCAATCGGCCGCCGTCCGAGGGCACGCATCTCTCAAGGGGTCGCGACGGGGTCAAGAAGTAGCCGTGAAGACCTGCCAGGTTCCCGGGACACCCTTCAACTGATGCTGCCCACGATCTGAGAAATCCAGACCTGACCCGGCGACGAGGTCCGTGACCGTCCTGCTGACAAGGACTTCGCCAGGCGCAGCCAGAGCCGACACCCGCTGTCCGATGTGGACTGCGATCCCGCCGATGTCGGTTCCCCGCGCCTCGACTTCGCCAGCATGCAACCCTGCACGCACGTCGATGCCCAAAGGTCGAACGGCGTCGACGATGGCGCGGGCACACCGGACTGCGCGCGCCGGTCCGTCGAAGGTGGCAAGCATGCCGTCGCCCGTGGTTGTCACCTTGCGGCCTCGGAAGTGAGCGAGTTCCCGATCGATGATCCGGTCATGGCGATCGAGCAGCTGCTTCCACCGCTCGTCGCCCACCTTGGCAAGCATCTCTGTGGAGCCGACGACGTCGGTGAAGAGGATCGTCGCGAACGCGCGGTCTGGATCGGGGAGGGGCCGTTCGCCGGTCACGAATTCCTCGATGTGGTCGAGTACGTCGGCGCTTCCGATCGGTGAGAACACGAAGAAATCGCGACCTTTGCGCTCGACGAAGCGAGCGTCAGGAAGGTGGTCGGGCAGATAGCGACCGGCATCGATCCGCACCACCGGGTTCTCAGCTGTGTGTATGACCAACGCGGGCACCTGCACGCTCGACATCGCGGCGCGGACATCGAGCTGGGATGACCACCGCAGCGTTGCGCGGGCCCCGATCGGGCTCAGGGTCAGGCGCCTCGCCCTGGCGCTCCAGTCCAGGTACTCGTCGTCGTCGGCGCCTGCGCTTCCTCGGAACGACGCTGTTGGCCGAGACGCCCAATGACATCCTTGCCGATCCCGCCGTCCGCGACCGGCTAGCCGACGTCGCCACGCCACCCGAAGGCGGCTCCTCCCGCGCCGAGGTACTGGCGGCTATCGCCGGCTGACATCGCCGAAGGCTTTGGATATCGCGCCAGGGGCGGCCCCTGGGGTCCGGCCCGGGGTCTCATGGAGGCTCCACTTGGTCGGCGGATCCCCGGGGCGGTTCACAGCGTGAGAGCCCCGCCCCGGGTGCGCAGGTCCGACGGGGTCGCACAGCGAAATCCAACAAGTCGTGAAGAGCCGTCGGGGAAGATCCCTCCGGATCGTGGGGGTTGCGGGCCTCCTAGCGGCCGTCACCGTGATGGGTGCCCCGACGTCGCGCGCGGCCAACCCTGCTCCGACGGTGATCCAGGTGGTGTCCAACCGGGCGGACCTGATCTCTGGCGGCGAAGCGTTGGTCGCGGTCGGTCTGCCGGCCGGTATCACTCCCTCGAGCGTCCGGATGACCCTCGGCACACACGACATCACCAGTGAATTCGCGCTCCGTCCCAACGGTCGGTACGAGGGCCTGGTGACGGGCCTTCAGCTCGGTCACAACGTGCTCACCGCAACGCTGCCCGACGGGTCGGGGGCGCGGACGACGATCACGAATCATCCGAACGGTGGACCCGTGTTCTCTGGTCCTCAGGTCGAGCCGTGGATCTGCCAGAAGACCGCCGTCGATGCGAAGTGCGACGAGCCGGCCAAGTTCACCTACCTGTACAGGTCCACCAACCCGACCAAGATGGACCTGCAGGCGTACGACCCGGCCCATCCAGCCACTGACGTCGCCATGACGACGACGGACAACGGCGTGACCGTGCCGTTCATCGTCCGTGAGGAGACCGGCTACCAGGATCGCGATCGCTACCGGATCGAGACCCTCTACCAGCCAGCCAAGCCGTGGTCGCCCTGGGCCCCGCAGCCGCAGTGGGACCACAAGCTGCTCTTCACCCATGGCAGCAGCTGCCACACCTCCTACGGTCCCACCGACCCACCGTGGGGCAACGGCGCGCTGACCGGCACACCGGGCATGGAGGACATCTCCACTGTCGCGTTGGGCCGAGGGTTCACGGTCGCCTCCACAGCGCTCGACAACTCTGACGCCGACTGCAGCCCCGTGCTCCAGGCCGAGTCGATCATGATGGCCAAGGAGCACATCACCGACTCCTATGGTGAGCTCCGCTACACCGTCGGCGAAGGGTGCTCGGGCGGCTCGCTCGCCGAACAGTGGATGGCCAACGCCTACCCCGGCCTGTACCAGGGGCTCATCGCCACCTGCACGTTCCCCGACGCCGACTCCACCGCACAGCAGATCCTCGACTACGCCCTCCTGGCCCACTACCTCGGCGTGCCCATCTCCGGCGCAGCGTCAGGCCCGACGTTGGGTGGCGTCGTGCCGGTCGGAACGATCGAGGGCGAGCTCGTTCCGAAGCGCGGATGGACGACGGCGCAGGCCGCCGATGTGGCCGGTGACGGAGTGGAGAATCTGCCGGTCTCGTGGAACTGGGCGTTCAGCGCCTACTCGTACTTCCAGCTGGGTGACCCGACGACCTGTCCTTCGTCGATCCACGCCGAGGCCTACAACCCGAACACCAACCCGGGCGGCGTTCGCTGCGGTGTGATCGATTGGCAGGTGAACCAGCTCGGCGTCCGCCAGCCAAGCGTATGGGGCGCCGAGGAACGCAAGGCCGGCCACGGGTTCGCGGGACTTCCCGTCGACAACGTCGGCGTGCAATACGGCTTGGCAGCGCTCGAGAAGGGCCAGATCTCGCCCGCTCAGTTCGTGGACCTGAACGCCAACATCGGCGGAGGCACGCCCGACCTCCTACCCAGTCCCCAGCGGGTCATCGCCGACGAACCGGCGCTCGCGAACGCCTACCGCACCGGCCTGATCAACGAAGGCACCTTCCTCGATCAGCTGCCGATCATCAACCTCGCAGGACCCAACGATCCTGGACTGGCGCACGATTCATTCCGAGCTTTTGCCATCCGCGCCCGACTCGACAATGCCCACGGCACCCACGCCAACCAGGTGATGTGGCAAGGCCCGGCCCCGATCATCGGCGACCCGGTCAGGCTCAACACAACGGCGCTCGACGCCTTGGATCGCTGGATCACCGCGATCGAGCGCGACCAGACGCGCTCCTCGGTCGCGTCCAAGGTGATCGCCGACAAGCCCGCCGACATCGTCGACCAGTGCTCGAACGGCGTCGGGATCACCCTCCACGACGGAATCTGCGGCAGCACCGTCGTGCCCGTCTACGGCACGCCCCGCACGGTCGCCGGAGAGCCGATCACCACGGACCAGAACAAGTGCCAGCTGAAACCCCTGCGCCGCAGCGATTACAGCGTCGCCTTTACCGCGGCGCAGTGGGCATCGCTGGAGAAGACCTTCCCAACAGGCGTCTGTGACTACAGCAAGCCCGGGGTCGATCAGCAGCCGACCGCTCCGTGGCTCACGTACCAGAACACCGATGGCGGGATCGTCTACGGCGGCACGCCGATCGGACCGGCGCCAGTATCCACACCGTTCGCTTCCTCGGCATCTGTGTCCGCCGGCGCCCGCTCGGCGACCACCCCCGAGGCCGGCGGTCTGGCCGCCACCGGTGGCCCCACAGAGGCGCTCGGTCTCGTCGGCCTGCTGCTGCTGACCGCCGTCGCGGGGCTCCGTTTGTGTAGGCCGACGCCTTCACGTACCGGACCGCGGTGAACGCTGTCCCATGTAGAGCTCCGTGAGCACGTCGGCCGACCGCAGTTCGCCGCCGTCGCCGACGAAGGCGACGCGTCCCTTGTCGAGGATGCAGCACAGGTCGGCGACGTGCAGAGCGTGGGTCACGTACTGCTCGACGAGCAGGACCGTCTGGTGCCGGGCCTTGAGCTCGGCCACCGTGGCGAACAGTTGCTCGACGACCTGCGGCGCCAGTCCCAGTGAGAGCTCGTCGATGACGAGCAGGCGGGGGCGGGCGAGCAGCCCGCGTCCCAGAGCGAGCATCTGCTGCTCGCCGCCGGACAGCGTGCCTGCCGCCTGCGACAGGCGTTCGCGCAGTCGGGGGAACGTGTCGAGCACGTCGTCGACCGCGCCGCGCCTCTGCGACGGTCCTGCCGTCACGTCGGCACGCGACGCCACCTGCAGGTTCTCGCGCACCGTGAGCGCCGGGAACACGCCTCGGCCCTCGGGCACGAGGATGACGCCGCGGCGACTGACGTCGTAGGGCCGGCAGCCGTCGAGCCGGGCGCCGTCGAACATGATCCGTCCCCGCCACGTCGGCAACAGCCCGGCGATGACCCGAAGCGTCGTCGTCTTGCCCGCGCCGTTGGGGCCCAGCAGGACGACGACGGCGCCCTCGGGGACGGCGAGGTCCACCCCATCGAGCACACGCACCGTCCCGTACCCGGACACGACGCCCTCGAGCTGCAAGAGGGCGCCCATCAGCCCTCCGCCGCGAACGTGGAGCCGAGGTAGGCGGCCCGTACCGCCGGATCGCTCTCGATCTGTTCGGGTGCACCACTGGCGATGAGGCGGCCGAAGTCCAACACGTAGATGGTCTCGGCCACAGCGAGCACGAAGCCCACGTCGTGCTCGACGAGCAGCACGCCGATTCCCTCGGCGGCCAGGTCGTCGATGACGGCGCGCAGATGATCGGTCTCGCCGAGGTCGAGTCCGCTGACGGGCTCATCCAGAAGAAGGATGTTGGGGCGGGCGCACAACGCCCGCCCCAGCTCAACGAGACGGAGGACGCCCGTCGGGAGGTCGCCGGCCAGGCGCTCGGCACACCAGCGGAGGGAGAGGCGGTCGAGGGTGGCGTCGACCATCGCCGTCACAGCGTCGTCGGCGGTGCGCGTGCTCGACAGCAGGCCGCGCAGGACGCCGCCGCCACCGCCGGTCGCTTCGGCGGCGACCTGGAGGTTCTGACGAACGGTCATGCGGGTGAACACTTGCAGGCGCTGGAACGTGCGCCCGATCCCCGCCTGGGCCCGCCGGGCGGTGCTCCAATGTGTGATCTCGACGCCGCTGAGGTGGACGGTTCCGCCGTCGGGCTCGAGGAGGCCGGTCAGACAGTTGAAGAACGTGGTCTTGCCTGCGCCGTTGGGGCCGATGAGAGCGACGACGTGGCCGGGCTCGACGGTGAGTGAGAGCTGGTCGACGGCAAGCAGCCCCCCGAAGCGCTTCACCATCCCGTCGGCGACCAGGGCGCCGGTCAACGCTTCGTCTCCGAGAGCAGTCTTTGGGCGTAGGTGGTGGGCAGGTACTCCTGTGGCTCGTGCACGGCCAGCGCCGGCCGCTGGCGGGTCGCCGCCTTCGCCACGGCTGCCGCCGTGGTCGTGACGCGCTCGGCGACGGCGCGGAGGCCGCCGAGCAGGCTGTTCCCGGGAAGCCGGCCCAGGCTGAGGGCGCCGATACCGATCAGCAGTTGCGACACGCCCGCCGTCTTGAGGAAGACGTCGAGGAGCACGAACAGGGCGCCGGCCAGCAGGGCACCCGACAGCTGCTCCACGCCGGCCACGACCACCACGGTGAACCACAGCAGGCTCGACGTGAGCGGGTGAAACGACAGCGGCTCGAAGATGCGCGCCTGTTGGGTCAGGAGGGCGCCGCCGATGCCGGCGATGAAGGCGCTGATGCCGAACACGAAGAGCTTGTACCGGCGGGTCTCGATGCCGATCGAGCACGCCGCCGTCTCCGAATCTCGCATGGCGAGGAGCACCCGCCCGAGGCGCCCGCCGCGCACCTTGTGGGCGAGCACGAGCACGACCACCAGCCACACGAGCTCGAAGTAATAGAAGGAGTAGGGACCGTCGAGCGCCCAGCCGAACAGGCTCGGGCGGCTGACGCTGAGCCCGTTGGTGCCGCCCGCGAACACCGTGCTCTGGAACACGAAGCTGTAGGCC